>WGFD01000077.1 GCA_015492395.1 Deltaproteobacteria bacterium
GAATGATCCCGAACGTTCCCACCAACGATCCAAAGGCCTTCTTTATCTTACTCTCATCGTTCTCGCCGATTGTATTCAGGTATACAAAAAAGACAAGAAGGATCATGTTGAAGGATATATTGAGCATCCGGGCGCTTGATTGGTTGCCAGAGTCCGACATAGATTTTGGTTTACCTCCTGCTTAGTGTGTTTTATATTTAGCTCCTCCACTTTCAGTAGACGGTGGAGCAGGTGCACTTAAGTTTCCGATAGTTTCCTTAACTTGGGAGGTAAGAAGGTCTGTAGTTTCTGTTCTATAATCCTTGGATTTTCACCTAGTGCCAAGGAAAGTATGCCCTCCTTCATCAACTCTTTCATTCTAAGTTCTTCCGCGCTCCTGCCTTTAAGCTTGCCGGCGATGGGAATGAAGACGAGATTTGCCAATATCGCGCCATAAAAGGTGGTAATTAGAGCTACGGCCATTGCCGGCCCTATGTTACTTGGGTCGTCCAGGTTCTGAAGCATCTGAACGAGCCCTATCAATGTACCAACCATGCCGAGGGCCGGTGCAAAAGTCCCCATGGTCATGAACATGTCCGCGCCCACACGGTGTCTGCCGGCGATGTATGCCATCTCTTTTTCTATCGACTCTTTTATGCTATTGAATTCAAAGCCGTCCACTACCATTGTAATACCCTTGGAGAGGAATGGATCCTCGATATTCTTCAAGAACGGTTCAAGTGCCAAGAGTCCTTCTCTTTTGGCCTTGCCCGACATGTCCACGATGAGTTTAATGGTGTCATGAGGGGCCTTCAACTTGTGGAAGAAGGCGTTCTTTACCACCCCAATTACTCCTAGCACTTCCTTTAGAGGATAGTTGATAAGTGTCGCGCCGATGGTTCCACCTATCACTATTAGAGCCGAAGAAGGGTCCCAGAACGAGAATATGCTTCCTCCCTGCATAATCCCGATTAAGACAAGTGCAAAGGCAGAAACCAGCCCTATAATGGTTGCTATGTCCACTTATAACACCGTATGTACAGTCTTTTACTCCGGAATCCCTGAAAAAGGCCTGCAGGTAATGGTGAATCCACTACCACCCCTAGTAATAATGTATATCAGCTCTTTTTTTATCGCCGATATTTGGAAAAACTTTAAATATGCACAGAGAACTCACTCTCCGTAACTTGCTGCGGTGAGCTTCGATTACTCAGAGATATCCGTTTCTATTGAGATCAATATGTGATTTTGATACGGGGTATATCCCGTGTATTTTTATGCTTGATGGCTCGACATCCCGGATCGCCTGTGCGCGAAGGATTTTGCCGCTATTTTTTGCATCAGAAGCATAGAAAAAACTTGAATTAACTTCCATTTTTAGTTATAAATGTTATAATTAATCGTAAATTGCTGGATATATTAACCATAAATGTAGTCGTGCAATTTCTTACATGAGGAGGTTCCCTGCGGCTTGCCACAGGGAGCTTCAATAAACACCGGGAGAATATCATCGATGAAAGAGAAGATATTAGTTGTAGAGGATGACCCGCATGCAAGGGCTGCACTGTGGGAGATACTGAAAAAGGACTATGCCGTAACTACTCTGGAAGATGGTGAAAAGGCCGTTGAAGCGATGAAGAAGGACAACTTTACCATTATCATTACCGATATGAAGCTTCCGGGTATGAACGGCATGCAGGTTCTCAAGAAAGCAAGGGAGGTTACTCCCGACTCGGTGCTTATCGTAATAACGGGCTACGGGACCATCGAAGGAGCGGTGCAGGCGATGAAGAAGGGGGCATACCATTACCTTACGAAGCCGTTCAGGATCGATGATATACTGCTGGAGGTGGAAAGGGCCTTGGAATACTACCACCTCAAGCGAGAGAACAGCCATCTGAGAGATGAGGTGCAGAGGCACTACGCCTTTGACAACATTATCGGTCAGAGCGTCCCTATGCAGGATATCTATGAGGTAATAAGGCGTGTCAGTGATAGCGATTCCACTATACTGCTCCTGGGAGAGAGTGGTACAGGCAAGGAGTTGATAGCCAGAACGATACATTATAACAGCCAACGAAGCCGTTTTCCCTTTGTCCCTGTCAACTGTGGGGCCATCCCGAGTGAGTTGATCGAGAGCGAACTCTTCGGACATGAAAAGGGTTCATTTACCGGTGCCATTGCCGCCCGTCAGGGGAGGTTTGAAAAGGCCAACAGGGGAACCATATTTCTTGATGAAATCGGTGAGATGGCCCTTCACCTTCAGATCAGGCTACTCAGGGTATTACAAGAGAGGGAGTTCGAAAGGGTTGGAGGGAGCAGGACCATTCAGGTCGATGTCCGTGTGATAGCGGCCACTAACAGGGATCTTGAAGATGCCGTCGAACAGGGTAGGTTCCGCAGTGACCTCTATTACCGCCTCAATGTAATACCCATCGTCATCCCGCCTCTAAGAGAGAGAAAGGGGGATATACCACTCTTGGTGAACAGCTTCTTGAAGGTTATGGCCGGTAAGAAGAAGAGGCAGATAAAGGGAATAAGTGACGAGGCCATGGATATACTGGCGAACTACTCGTGGCCCGGGAATATCCGTGAGCTTGAAAATATTATCGAGAGGATGGTCATCCTGAAACAGAGGCCCGGACCTATAGTTCCGGATGATATACCTCCCAAGATTAAGGGATTGAAGGGTACCACGCAAATGGCCTTTGATATCCCCAAGAATGGCATTGATCTTACAAAGACGGTGGATGAACTCGAGAGGGAGTTCATTGAGAAGGCCCTGAATAAAGTGGGCGGTGTAAAGAGTAAGGCTGCAGCTCTTTTGGGCATTAACAGGACCACACTTATTGAAAAGATGAAGAAGAAGGGGATGTTGCTTGCAAGCTCCAAGGTCAAGGAGTTACATTGACCGATGGTTTGAGTTGTGGCTATCGAGTCTTATTGCGCCATAAGGATGTCACAATTTTGACATCTGGATAGACCGCCAAGTATTTGCCTGTTGTACGATTAAGAAGTCACACCTTCCTTTAATAATCTAATTATTTAGAAATAACGGATGATTAGCGGCACGGCCCCGTGCTTATCGGAGTCCTCTTCCCTTTCTATGTGATTATGGCATATTCCTTGCTATTTCAGGGGTCATAGATGAAAAAGCTTCTTGTCATATGGTTTTTCATAATTACACCGTATAGTGTCCTCTTTATTAATACGGCCGAAGGTGTCCAGACGTATTATTGGAGAGAGAGGTATGCCAAGAAGTTGTCCGTCAGGATACTCAGGGAGAGGGCCAAGGTACTGCTGTTTAGTGTCACCCCGTGGGATGAGATAAGCCATGCGGTTGGTAAGATGAGTGAAGGTGAAGATGCTAAGGTTACTTTGGACGCCCTCCGGGCCATTATAACCGGTTCCGATGATGACTCCGAGGTCCGGGAAGCCATTTACAGGAGCGGACTTATATATGAGATGCTCGGTTTTTATCCCGAGGCTCTTGGAAACTACAAGAGACTTCTACGGCATTACCCTGATGGCATGGCTGCCTGGAAGGCTAGACTGAGAATGGCCTATGTCGATCTTGTGAATAACCTTTCCTCTGGAAGTGGTCTTGGAGGGGTTATCGTGAGTTTCTATAGCATCTATAGGGATTCGAATGATCCTCTGGTGTGGAAGGAGGCGCTTGCAGGATACGCCATTGCTCTCCATGAAAGCGGAGACTATGCCGCTGCCGAAGAGGTCTTCCGTAAGATCGACGGCTATACAAAGTGGGTCCCTACCTTTAGCCTATTCAGGGCCGGCAATTATATGTTGACGGACCAGTATGAAGAGGCATGGAATCTGTTTCAGTTATATACGGGTAAGAAGGATATGCCGGATCTGGTTTCGTATTCGTTGCTTAAGTTAGGTGATCTTTCTGTCCTTAAAGGTAAGACCGGGATGGCAAGAGACTACTATAAGAGAATATTGGAAAGTGTCCAACAACGGTCGGAGATGTGGGCGGCGGCCACTCTGGCCATTGCCGAACTCAATATGGAGAGAGGAGATCTGAATGGGGCAAAGGGCTTGTTAAACGACATCCTGGAATACCAGGTATCGGATGAGTTCAGAAGTGCCACCCTCTATTATCTCATGGATATATCGATGAGAAAGGGGCGTAAAGAGGAGTATGCCGATTATGCCGTCGACTTCCTTAAGGACAATATTACTCCGGAAATGGAGAGGTCTGTTAGGGAGGTGCTTACAGATACCATAGAGGAGTTGGTGCTGCTGGCTCATACGGACGGGAACTATGAGAAGATATTGTCTCTCTATTACGACAAGAATGAGTTTATGAGCGACGATACACTTGCAATAGTGGGTGACGTCTTTCATAGGAGCGGGCTTCCGGCCGAGGCGGTGGCGATCTACGAGAAGATCGAGCGGAAGGATGAGAAGATTATGGAAAGACTGGTAGATGCCTATATCATGCAGGATGATCTTGAGGAGGCTATGGCCGCTCTGGAACACATCGCCTCGGACGAGAAATATGGTAGAGAAGGGCTGCCGATGGTCCTGCGGCAGTTGGGGGATATGAACTTCAGGAGGAAGAAGTACAGTGAGGCCCTGAGGATCTATACAAGGGTTTACGAGCTGTCGTACGATCCTGGTTTGTATCTGAAACTTGCCATGACCTATCGTTTTCTGGGTAAGAAGAAGGAGGCCCTCAAGGTATACAGGGCCCTACTTGATAAAGAGAGTGGCGGGGCGGTGGAGGTAGAGGCCCATACCGGTATCGGTGATATCTTCTATTCCATGGGTAAGTGGAAGGCCGCGCTGTCAGCTTACAAGCTGGCTGTCGAAGAAGGGTCAGATTTGGATATGACCTGGGCCTTCTACAGGTTGGGTGAAATTAACCGTATAATGAATAGTAAAGAGGCTGCTATTGATGCCTGGCAGAAGGTTGCGAATAAAGACAAGGGATACATAGGCAAGCTTGCCCGGGAGAGGCTGAAGGAGGTGGATCTATGGGAGCTGAAGATGTAAATCTGCTTATGAATGCCTTCGATCGATTCAAGAAGGCATCCCTGACACTGGAAGGTTACTATCGAGGACTGGAGCGAAGGATAGAAGAGCTTAACATTGAGCTTGACGAAAATAATAATTATCTCACAAGTATCCTTGAAGGACTGCCTGTAGGCATAATAGTTACCGGTAGATCTCTGAAGATAGAGACTCTGAATAGCACGGCCTGCATGATACTAGGGAGAGAATCCGGAGAGCTTGCAGGCAGGTGCCTGAATGAATCTATAGACCTTCGTGGCAAACTTGGGGGGTTGCATAATGACAATGTATCCGGCAGTGAAGTGGAGATAGCGATCCAAAGGAAAGGCAAAAGGAAGAAATTTCTCGCCGTCAACTCCACCCTCCTCAAGGATATCAACGGTCGGGATAGGGGATACCTATTCGTATTGAGGGATACCTCGGAAGTGAAGAGGTTGAGGGAATCGATCCAGAGGGACAGGAGACTTAGCGCTATGGGAGAGATGGCGGCGAGCATAGCCCATCAGATAAGGAACCCGCTCTGCAGCATAGAGCTCTTCGCATCCCTCTTGAATAATGAACTCTCGCAGGATGGCGATAAAAAAAGGCTTTCCAAGGGGATCGTTCATGCAGTCAGGAGTTTGAATAACACTCTCTCCAATATGTTACTCTTTGCCAATAACGCCAAGCCGTTCAAGACGGAGATATCCATAACCGAGTTGATAGAAGAGACGGTGGATATCTGCAAATTCCTTATACAGGACAGAGATGTCCGGATAGAGGCTTTCTGTCAGCGTACAGTTCCACCGCTTCTCGCAGATAAAGACCTGTTGAAGCAGTCTCTTATGAACATCATTATGAACGGTGTGGATATGCTTGAGGGAGTGGAGGGGGGAATGATATCCGTGACTTCCAGCATCGATGCGGAGGGCATACGTGTTTCTGTGGCCGATAACGGTCCTGGAATTCCGGAAGAGGATCTGGATAAGGTTTTTGACCCCTTCTTTACTACCAGACCGAAGGGTACTGGACTCGGTCTTACGGTGGCTAACAATATAGTTAAGGCACATGGCGGGTTTCTTGGAGTGGAGAGCGAGACCGGGAAGGGCGCCGTCTTTGATATAACTCTGCCGAAAGGAGTTGGAGATGGATAAGCTGCTCATAGTCGATGACGACCTGCAGGTGAGGGTGGCCCTTTATGAGGTGCTCAAACACGAGGGATATGATGTGGTGTCGGTTGAAGGAGGTGAAGAGGCGATAATGCGTTTATCACGGGATAGATTCAGCGCTGTCATAACCGATGTCAAGATGCCCGGCATGAATGGGCTGGATGTGCTGCGTTCGGTAAATAGGATTTCCCCTGGCACCCCGGTATTGATGGTTACCGCATTCGGTACGGTGGAGAGCGCCATAGAGGCTATGAAAGAGGGTGCGAAGGACTATATCTTGAAGCCATTTTCCGCAGAGATTATAGCTTCGACGCTGAAGAGAGTACTGTCTTCCAGGGGAGACAAAGGTCAAATGGAGATAGTCCACTCAAGCCGGAAGATAAGAGAACTGCTGGATATCGCCCGGGATATCGCCCCTACGCCGGCAACGGTCCTGATAACAGGTGAGAGTGGTACAGGGAAAGAACTGTTCGCCAGATTTATACATGGGGTCAGTGACAGAAGTGCGGGACCTTTTGTGGCCGTAAACTGTGCCTCCATCCCGGATGGTCTTTTGGAGAGTGAACTGTTCGGCCACGAAAAAGGTGCCTTCACTGGGGCGATTTCGAGGAAGTCAGGCAAGTTTGAGATGGCCCATGGTGGTACGATGCTTTTGGATGAAGTGGGCGAGATGGGTTTGCAGCGCCAGGCTAAACTTTTAAGGGTCCTGCAGGAGAGGGAGATAGACAGAGTGGGAGGAAAGGGGCCTGTAC
>WGFD01000078.1 GCA_015492395.1 Deltaproteobacteria bacterium
GGATTCAGCGGCTTCATTGCCAAACCATTCACAATGGATAAACTCCACAAGGCCATCCATAGATCATTAAGGAATCGTTGACCTCCGATTCCTCGATCTATGAAACCTTCAGCGGCCCCTTATTTTGCTATTGACATAATTTCAAATATCTGCAATCATTGGTTCTACACAATATAGTCCTCAAATCCAGAGAGGGGGAGGTGAACCATGTTCGGCATCGGGACGACTGAACTTCTGGCAATATTGGCCATCGTACTTATAATCTTTGGAGTAGGCAAACTGCCTCAAATCGGTGAAGGCATGGGAAAGGCAATAAGGGGCTTCAAAAAGGCCGTATCCGAGGATGAAGTAATAGATGTCAAGAACAAAGAGGTAAAGGGCGAATGATATGGATCAACGGGGGTAATCCCCACGTGGATCCATATAGTTACATATTCCTTACCGTGCTTCTATAGTCCAGAGCACTACACCAATATTCATTTACAACAGGCACTTTCACCGTTAAAGGATTTCATTGCTCTCCAGTGTGATGATCTTCCTCAACCGGATAGTATGACCCTATGAAGCCCTCTATTAACAGGCCAAGGCTTGCTGCAGCCTTATTTATTATGGGCCTCTGCTCATTCATGACGACTACTGTAGGAGCTTCAACCGTCAAAGATGGCAGACAGGTATTCAGAAGCAAGAGGTGCGGTGAATGCCACACGGTAAAGAGACCCGGCAAGCCCGCCACTTATGCGGACGCATTAAAGAAAAAGGGACCCGATCTGTGGTTCGCAGGCAGTAAATTCAAGAAGGCATGGCTGGAAACCTGGCTGCAGGATCCTCAACCCATAAGACAGATGGGATTCAACTCCATCTTGGAAAAGAATCAGGAAACACATAAAAGCCTCTCCGAGAGAGAATCCAGATCCGTTGCCGAATATCTGATGACTCTCGTATCCACCGAGGTCACTAAAGGCATCATCAAAGGTGGAAAGAGCTTCAAAGGGAAGCTGATATTCGAAAAGAAGGGCGCCTGTTACGGCTGCCACCTTGTCAGGAGGGGGCGGAGGCTTATCGGTGGTCTCTCAGGACCATCGCTCGTAGAAGCAGGGATGAGACTACAGGGTGACTGGATATATACCTTCTTAAAGAGACCGGACAGGTTAACACCTCCGGTAAGGATGCCGAGGTTCAGCGATATGCTGTCGGACTCCGAACTGAAAGAACTGGCAATATATATCGGCGGCTTGAAATAGCCTTTGCCATGGGACTTCTGTTCCTGCGTGCCATGAGGTGTTTTCATGATACTCCATTCATCGGACCGAAATCGTGAGTGAAGCGGATATCCATGGTGATCTTATGAAGGGACATATACTAATCATAGACGATGATAAGGCTATAGTAGGCCTTATCAAAGATATACTCACTGCAAGTGGCTACAGCGTTTCATCGGCGAGAAACGGCCGAGAAGGACTGAACAAGCTCATGGACGGCAGCTACGATCTGATAATAAGTGACATCAATATGCCTATCATCAACGGAATAGATCTATTCAGGATACATTTAGCCAGGGATATGGACCTCGCTAGGAAGGTCATATTCATAACCGGCCATATAAATCATGAATCGAAGGACTTCATAGAGGGAAACGGGGCAAGGTATCTTTTGAAACCATTCAAACTTGCAGAACTACTGAGTATGGTGAATCAACTGACTGCCACGACACATCAATAGACTGTACCTCCGAGGATGCTGTTGAGTGTTTTTACCATCCCCTCCCTATGTGTGCCCCTCCAGTATACCCTTCTGCAGGCAGGACAACGGGTGAACTCCTCCTGGGTATTATACACATACCTCGGAACCTCTTCATAGACCAGAACTTTTGTTACACTCTCAAGGGGGATATTACAGATCAAACACCTGGTCAGGAGACATTTCCTGTCTATCGGAAACGAGTGTACTACCTGTCTTAACTGATGAGGAAGGGTATCGGCTTCTATAAAGAAACCCATTCCCCCCACCTTCCTTCTCTTCATCAGCAGTGTATCGCGTGTGAGGATGACCCTTCCGTCCTTTAGAGCCCTTTCTACCAGATCCCGGTCCTCTATATACCTTTCGTAGAGGACATCATAACCCATGACCCGCATCCATCTGGCAAGCTTCCCGAGCATGGCATCGGCAAAAAACCTGCCTCCACAACATACCAGCCGGACATCCCCCCTCTTCCATCCGACGTTATCATTCTTCCGCAACTCCTTATTCACTTAAATAGGCGGCGGGAGGATAAGGGGAAACAAGGTTAAGCACCACGACAGTCCCGCATAGCTCTAACCGTAGAATATCTGGGTAAGCCGGTACATGTCCATATTCACCGTCTTCGTCTTCTTCGTGCCTTCCGCTAGCGGTATATCCACGATGGCGTCACCTTTGAGGGCTACCATCCTGCCATAGTTACCATCAAGCAAGAGGTCAACCGCTTTCACACCGAACCTTGTACCCAGGATCCGATCATAGGCCGTTGGACTGCCTCCCCTCTGGAGGTGTCCTAACACAACGTGGCGCGTCTCAACGCCGGTCTTCTTCTCCACCTCTTTTGCGATAAATTCTCCTACACCACCGAGTCTTGGATGACCAAAGGCATCCAGGACGGTATCTCTGGATATCGGTCCTTCTACAGCCTTGGGAAAGGCACCCTCGGCGGCAACGATTATGCTGAAAAACCGCCCCCTTCTCTGACGCCTTCTTATCACCTCGCAGACATCATCGATATCGAAAGGTTCTTCCGGTATGAGTATTATATCAGCGCCACCCGCCAGGCCTCCATACGTTGCTATCCACCCTGCATGCCTTCCCATCACCTCTACCACCATAGCCCTGTGGTGTGCCTCTGTAGTCGAATGCAGCCTATCCAAGGCCTCCGTTACGAAGCTTATGGCCGTGTTAAATCCGAATGTATAGTCTGTGCCAGAGAGGTCGTTGTCTATCGTCTTGGGAATGCCTACCGTATTGACGCCAAGCTCAAAGAGCCTGGCGGCCACCCCGAGTGTATCATCGCCGCCTATAGCGATAATGCAGTCGATTGTCAATGTCTCTATATTCTTAAGCAGTCTCTTTTTGGATGTGTCATCCTTCAGAGGGTTTGTCCTGGACGTACCGAGGATAGTTCCGCCCCTGTGGAGTATGCCGGATACCGCATCACGATCCAGGGTAATATATGAAGACTCCAGTATCCCCTTCCATCCATCTTTGAACCCCAGCAGTTCATAGTCGTGTCTTTTTGCCGCCCTCACAACGGCCCTTATCACTGCGTTTAACCCGGGACAGTCTCCACCACCTGTGAGTATACCTATCTTCATCGCAACCTCCTTTAGTTTAAAATGCACAGTGGGCGCATTACCGGCAATCTGCTGCGGCTTTAGTGGGCTAAAATGATTATCTGTTTCTTACACTTGCCTACCCCGGAAAGCTTCGATCTCTCAGGTGCCTACCCCGGAAAGCTTCGATCTCTCAGGAAAGCGAATCCCGGACTATAAACGCCAGTCTTAGATACGCTACTCCATAAGACGGGGAAGGTATACGATGAAATTACTCCCATTATCTGGTTCACTCTCGATATC
>WGFD01000079.1 GCA_015492395.1 Deltaproteobacteria bacterium
CCTGCTTCGGCAACACGTTTTTCGTTCACATAAGCCATACCGTTAAACCGCCATACCTTACCGCGGGTCTGCATCACGTCAAGGACGAGTTCAAGTCTGTCGCCGGGCATGACAGGCTGCCTGAACTTGGCCTTCTCTATTCCCATAAAATATACCAGGCTGTCGGTCACTTCCGCAGACTTAAGTGCCAATATACCGCCCACCTGCGCCATAGCCTCGACAATAAGCACCCCGGGCATAACAGGATGACCGGGAAAGTGCCCCTGAAAAAACGGTTCATTCACTGTAATATTCTTGATACCTTTCGCCATCTTGTTCGGCTCAAACTCGACTATCCGGTCTACCAGTAAGAAAGGATACCTGTGCGGCAGAATAGACAGTATCTCGTTTATATCGATCATATATCCTCCTGTTGCGAGCTGCTATCAGCCGAATCACCCCTGTCACTTCCCTTACCCGACCGGGCCAGGTCCTCGACCTTCTCCTCCAGTTGCCTCAATCTCCTGGCCATCTCCGGCAACTTAGAAGTAGCCCCCTGGATACGCAACCATGTTGTATGTTTTTTTGCCGGCACACCCGTGAATATGCCGCCTGCGGGAAGGCTGGCAGCAACACCCGAACGCGCCCCCACCATCGTGTCGTCTCCTATCTCTATATGTCCCGCCACGCCTACCTGGCCGCCTATTGTAACCCTCTTGCCGATCTTCACACTCCCTGCTATTCCCACCTGAGCAACTATTATGGAGTTCTCGCCTATCTCCACATTATGGCCTATCTGCACAAGATTGTCTATTTTCGTCCCCTTCCCGATGGCAGTGGTTCCAAGTGTAGCCCTGTCTATAGTCACTCCTGCCCCTATCTCCACCTCGTCCTCTATAACCACAGCGC
This sequence comes from Deltaproteobacteria bacterium, assembly GCA_015492395.1. Taxonomy (GTDB): domain Bacteria; phylum Desulfobacterota; class GWC2-55-46; order S146-70; family S146-70; genus S146-70. The sequence goes on from WGFD01000079.1 coordinate 889, forward strand.
CTATCTGCGGTATCTTGTAGTTCTTCTCCCCACTCTTCACATAACCAAAGCCGTCGCTGCCTATAACTGTATTGGAATGGATAGTGACCCTCTTACCGATCGTGCAACGTTCCATAATCGATACATTCGAGTGGATGACCGAATAGTCGCCGACTTCAACCCCGTATCCAAGGTAGACACCGGGATAAACGACCACCCCCTTTCCGATCTTCACACCGTCATCCACGACGACGTACGGGTAGATAGAGGCGCCGGCGCCTATAACGGCGTTACTATGTATCTCCGCCTTGGGATGGACCCCCTCATAGCAGGCAACGGCGGGTCTGAATATTTCAAGGAGCTTTGCGAAGGCAAGATACGGATTCTCAACACAGAGCAGATTGACACCGTCCAGCGGCTCAGTATCTTTCGCGACGATAATGGCCGACGCCTTCGTAGTAGAGACAAGCCTCCTGTACTTCGGACTTGCAACGAACGTTATATCGCCGGTATCCGCCGTCTCGATAGACGCCACAGAGCGTATCCCGGTGTCTTCATCACCCACGACCTCGCCGCCTACTACTGCGGCCAACTCTCTCAGCGGCCTTCCATCAGCCATACTACTCCTCCTTCCATAGTGCGGCTAAAAGCGCTCTCTTCATTTCGACGACTTGAAGCGCTTATTATGCTCTTTTATAACCCCATCGGTGAGATCCACTTTGGGATCGCAGTAGAGGACACCACTTACCGACCGCGCCAGGACAAATGAATAGCCATCCCTGGCGGCCAACTCCTCCACGATGGCCCAAAGCCCTCTGATGATGCGCTCCTCCGTCTCCTGCTTCACCCTGATCAGTTGCTCGCCGCTCTTATTATACCATACCTCGAACATCCTCCTGTTGGACGCGAACTCCGATTCCCTCTTGTCCCGAGTCTCCTTATTCCAGGCATAGGACTTCTTGTCGATCTCTTCCTTAAGCTTCTTGAGCTCCTCCTGTCTCGTATTGATCTCCTCATCCCGCTTCTTGTACTCACTCTCCAGGGACTTCATCGCGCTGATTCCAGCCTCACTCTCGTTGAGTGCTCTGGGCATATCAACGCAACCAACCTTGAGGTCACCGGCCAAGACATGCGTTGAAAAGACAACCGAGGTTATGAACACCATGGCAATGATCTTCTTCATCTCACTCTCCTTGACATTAATCTTTCTTATCCCATAGTTATCTTGTGGCTCCAGGCAGAAAGTGTACCACGTCGGCCGTTTATACACTAAACATAATTTCAGCCGACCTTGCCGGAAGCCACCTGTGCGGATCACCCACCCCGTATATCCTCAATAGACTTTAGAAAGGCATACCTATCGAAAACTCAAAATTGCTTGCCTTTTCATCCTCACGTTTGTCGAGATTATACCCCCACTCTAACCTGAGTGGACCTATAGGTGAAAACCACCTTACCCCGAAACCAGCAGAGGTCCGGAGGTCCCCCAGGTTCATATTGCCTTCATATGCGTTGCCGGCATCGAAGAATAACAGCCCCTTGACGCGCTGTTCCGGTATTAACGGAAAGAGGAATTCCAGATTGAACAGTGCCTCTTTATCCCCACCTATCACCTCATTAGTCTCAGGATCTCTCGGACCGACCTCTCTGGTCCTGAAACCCCTCAGGCTGTTGATGCCACCGAGAAAAAATCTCTCGTATATCGGTATGGGCGTGTCGTCGAAACCATAGACATAGCCCAGCTCCCCCCTCAGGGA
>WGFD01000080.1 GCA_015492395.1 Deltaproteobacteria bacterium
ATCGTCCGAAAAGAACACGCTCGACATGCCCAGCCGTTCCAATGTACGCACCTCTTCAAGGACCTTCTCGATGGGCTTATGCCGCGGACGGCGCCCGAAAAGGTAAACCACATCGCAAAACTCGCAATCAAAGGGACACCCCCTGGTCGTCTGAACGCAGCCCATGGCATACCTCGACAGATAAGGAATGATACCATCCCATTTGGGGATCGGGCTGATAGAGAGGTCTATCTTCTCGACTTGACGATACTCCGACCGATGGTTGCCGGCTTCCCAGTCACGCAAAAATTGCGGCCAGGTCTTTTCAGCTTCACCGATGAACAATATATCGAAGTGCTCATAACACTGGTCCGGAGACCCTGTTACTCCTGGACCACCTATAGCCACAGGGAGGTTTCGTTCATGGAAAAGTGCCGCCAATTGTTTGCATCGGGGCAAGGTCACCCTATGGCTGGTAATTCCTACAAGATCGTAGTGCCGCCCTAGGGACGTATCCCTTCTTATAGGACCACGAATAAGTTCGTCCCAGATATCGACGCGGTAATCATCCGGGGTGAGCGCCGCCACAGTAGCCAAGCCGAGCGGTACCATATCCTGCTTCTGGACACGAAGATCCTGCTCCTTGGTAATCCACCTGCTCTCTTGAGCGTATGACGGATTGATCAACAAAATATCTTTCATTGTACCCTCCATACAGACGGCTTGCAGCGGCTGAAACGGACCGCGACGCACTATATATCTCCCTGATCTTCGACTGCAACAGGAAGGATCAAAGCGGAAGGATAGACACTGTCATGATAGATAGTGTTTGTCGCCACCTGAAAGCGCGGTCCCAGAAGACGCTTCCTTCCTATATTGGGATTGATGTCAAACCGTGGAAAATTCGACGAACTTATGGATATCCGAATCCTGTGTCCCTTTAAAAAAGTCTGAGCCGTAGGACCGAGCGGTATGGTGACCTCATACTTTTGACCGGGCTTCATAAGCTGAGCTTCTTTGGTCGATTTCCTGAACCTCATGCGCCAAATCCCGTCAACGACCAGCATGGACCGTCCGTCCGGATAAACGTCACTTAAACGTACCGCAAAATCCGTATCTTCACGGTCGGAGGATACGTAGAGTTTGACCTTGACGTCGCCGCTTACTATTACATCCTCCGAGAGGACACTCGTGGTGTAGGTAACGACATCCTCCCGGCTCTCCACTTTGTCACTCAGATCCTGCGGGCCGACCGGGACCTTGAGCCGCGCCTTTTTGATCTCGATAAGACTTCCGCCCACCGTCGGGGTGGGGTTCTGCGGGTTATAAACGTACACATCGGGAGCCTCGTCTCCAGGTCTTTCCTTCGCAAGCCTTCCACCAGCCCTCAGGTAATACAGGACCTTGACAGTCTTCGGTGGCCAATCCGTCGTGCCCTTCCATTCATTGGATCCCATCTGGAAGTAACGGACAGGCGGCTCCTTATCCCACCCGTTGTCTTTCTGATCCCGCAGATAAAAATCAAAAAAACGCATTGTTTCCCTGTCGGCATAACTGGCCGCCTCCGGGTAGCTCAAGGCGCCCTGTTTTTCCTTCCCTATGGCCGTGTGAAGCCACGGGCCTATTATCAATTTCATCTCGTCCCCGTACCTTTTTGCGAGGCTCCTTATTTCTTTGAAGGTCTCTATCTTCAGTGCGGTGTGCGTATCATACCACCCGGTGATGAACAACATCGGAATATCTATATTCGACTTGGCGGATTTGGCCTTGGCATCGACTGATTGCCAGAAGGAATCTTCGGTGGGATGCGACATGATAACCTTTTGCATACCATGCCCGACGTGCTGGAAGACGGACGTATAATATCTTTCCAGCACGCCGCCATAATAAAACTGTCTGTACGGAAAGCCTATGTTAGCCGAAGCTGGAACTGCGCAGACCAGGTGGGGAGGCCTCTTCATGGCGATCTGGTATTGTACGGCACCCACAGCCGATATTCCCCACATCCCTACCTTGCCGTTGCTCCAGCTTTGTTTTGCTATCCATTCGATCACATCGTAACCATCCTGTCCATGATCTATCCTCTTTACACCCTCGGCGGCCTTCTTTGACCCAAAGAATCCACGCCAGTCCACGATCACATAGGCATAATGCTCCCTGTCCAGGAGTTCGGTGGCCAGGAGTTCATCCGGCAAGGGGGCTCCGCCGTACTGTCTGTTATAAGGAGTATGAATGTATATGGTCGGGAATCTTCCCTCTGAAGCAGGCAGGAAGATATCGGCCATAAGGCTTTTACCATCGGACATGGGAATGGCGACACCGAGCATATCCCTGTATCGCTTCGTATCCTTAGCGACTTTCTCTCTCATGCCGACTCTATCCGGCACAGCCTGAGCCTTGAGAGTGACCGGCAGAAAACATTCCATCATCAATCCGACAGCAAACATGATCAAAACCGCAAAGAAGGTCCTTTTCATAACAGACTTTTTCCCTATGGCTTCTTTGCCGAAAATAAAATGTAGTGGCTAACTTCGGCCTCGGTATCCAACACTGCCGCCCGTATCCTCCTGAACGAGTCGACATCAACCTCTCCTAACACGGCCTTTATCTCGGCATACAGCGTACCGTGCTTATTGAAGCCTTCCCAGCATTCGTTCGTAACATCCACGATCCTTACATCTTGAAAACCAAGCTCCGCCAACATCTTCCGGTATTCTTCCGGATCATCAGCTGTGGGCCGACTTGTCCAAGGAAGACCGCGCCGCCTGGTCCGACCTGCAAAAAGAACGTCCGAACCGACAAGCCTGCCGCCGGGCTTAAGAACGCGTAAGGCCTCCCGCAGGAGCTTTTCTTGTCCGTAACGACACGGCGACTCGACGCAGACTACATAGTCGAAGGAATCGTCCGCGAGACTCAGCTTCGGCAACTTCGAACTGAAAAACCTTGTTCCTGGGGCGTTACGTCGACAAACCTCCAAGTTGTCTCCGTCGTCCGTGACTCCGGTAACACCGCCGGGCGCGAAGTGCTTCAAGAGGTACCCGGTGGTGGCTCCCAAGCCGCAGCCAAGGTCAAGGACCGTCCCTTCCAGGCGAAAATCATTTTCTGATCCAGATGATCCGTCATCTTGTGCGTATATGCGTTCAGCGCAACGCCGAGCCTCTTCCTCCGAGCACGGCTGGGGAGAACGAAAATCTGCGGCCGGTCTCAGAAAGGCCAATATTTCCTCCATCAAATTCTCGCACGCCGCCTTTGCGTCACACAGCGCATCCAGCCCCTCACCCCAAAAGCCAACGTGACAAAACCCGCTGCCTCTATAAAAATCGTCGATCAGGTCCTTTTCGATCCCGGCACTGTCTTTAGCTATTCTTATGGCAGGGACATCGTTTTCGGCCTCTTTCCCGGATCCGTTCCCTATGACCCCTGACGGCACCGAAGAGCTGTCCGCGGCCTGGCTGGGCGTCCCCCACCACACCTCCAACCCACCGTCCTTGTGCGGCTCGTATACCCAGCCGACGGCCCTCTCAACGGCCAATTCAGGTCCAAATGGATTGGCGGTACCTAAAAACAAGCCGAAGGGGGTTGAGGCCATGGTCCTGACCCCCAGATTGTAGGGATGACCAAAGCCGTTCCTGGTAATCGGAATCCACCTGACACCGTCACTCGTCCTCCAAAGATCAAAACCACTCCTGTCCTTCAAAAATTTTCGAAAGGTAACGTCTTCAAAGATCTTCTGCGCCCACTTCGGAAAGGCCTGGAGAGAGGCGAACCGCATAAAGACCGTAATGTCCGAAGTGCCCACGTAAAGATGTCCGTCATGGGCGCACATGCACCACATATATGCCGTAAAGGGGTAATCAAATCCCGGTCCCATGCCGCTCAAGGGTGTTTTGAATCCATCGGGGGTGAATCTTGGCTCACCGACGATCAGATCCCAGGAATCATCGGGATTGAGACGTATCAGTTCCGCGGCGCCGGGCCCAACGTTGTGGATCCTATCATGGCCACCGTACTGAATCGCGGTTCCGATGTAAAGGCTGCCGCCGAACTCGCACATACTCATACATATCTCATTCAGCCTTCCACGGTGCGCGCCGTGCGAGAGCACGCGCGTCCATTTGTAAGGCGGCTTACCCTCTGCATCGGTTCTCCATATCTGAAACCCCTCTCTGGGATTCATCGTGCCAGCATAAAGAAAACCGTTGTAAGCGGCCATGGTCCAGACGGCGTGGTTGTTGGGATCACCGAAGTATGGCTCACAGGCCGGTCGCCAATCCCTCGGATTCTCTATGTCACTTGTCAGGACAAGGAGCCTGCCGTGGCTGGTATCGCCCTCTCCTGCGCGGCCCGTCGTAGAGGCGAATAACCTTCCCTTGAATGAGACCAATGATCGAAACGTCTGAATTTCGATGTCGCAGGATTCCGGACTAAACACTTCCTCGAAGTCCACGCCGTTGAAGGTGCGCAGGATAGTAACACCCGGTCCTTGATGCGTCGACCAGGAAGTAACGTAAAGAGCCGGAGCTGATGAACCGTCACCGTTCACCGACGCCATACATCTGAATCCAATATTTCGTGGGACCCTGAACCCTGCTTTACCGGTACATACGGGTGACTTGAACACCCTCCTCCACTCGCAGGTACGAGGGTTGTATCGCAGTATCTCAGCCCTGTAGTCGGCATCCCAGATGACCTCCGGGACCTTTACGGGCCAGATCTTCATCCTGCTCTCCCGTTCGAACGGCTTCGGAGCGTAAAGGATACCGCGTGTTGTTCCGACATAGAGGTAGTCATTGAACCAGCCCATTGCATGCGCATAGGAATTCATCGGATCGCCAAGCCCGTTATGGCCGATCCTTTTGAAGTTGCCGGCGTTCAATCCTATGCCAGTCTGCCCGGAACTGCCGGTCCTGACATCGCCTTCAACGCCTATTTTATCCAACGACTGTCTCATACAAACAAAAAGCCCGAGAGCACAAAAACATCATTCCGGATCATAACCCGTACCGATTTCTTCCTCCTTGACCTCCGGGACCTCACCTTCCGACCTTCCGAGGAGCTCCATGAACACGTACCTGTTGTGTTCACCCAAGTCGGGGCCACGCCGTCGAACCTCTCCGGACCATCCGGACATCCTGAACGGACAACCCGGGAAAAGACGCGCTCCCCCGTCGGGATCGGGCAAGAAAAATCCCCTTTCCTTCAAGTGAGGATCCTCGCTGATCTCCGCCACATTAAGGACCGCACCAGCAGGTATACCTGCGTCTTGGAGTTTCTGCATCACATCGATATGAGTGTGCCTGATCGTCCATTTTTCAATCAGCTCATCCAACAGCCCGTGATTCCGCAACCTCGATGCCCTGTCGGCAAAGCGTCTGTCATCCTTCAATTCAGGATGTTCCAAGACATCGCAAAACCTCTGCCATTCCGCGTCCGATCTTACTGCTACGGCGACCCATTTGTCATCATCCTTACAACGGTAGCATCCATGGGGGGCGAAACGCCTATGACGGTTCGCTTTGGGGAGGTCCACGGAGCCGTTCATAACGTACTCCAGAAGATGCTCGCCTATTAATGTATGGGTGGCAGCCTCCATCTGCGACAGGTCTACCTTTTGTCCTTCTCCGGTCCTTTGACGATGCATCAAAGCGGTCATGATCGCACAGGCACCGGCCACCCCGGCCAACACGTCCATCTCCCTGATCCTCAGCCTCTTGCCATCCTTCTCGTATCCGGTAAGGCTCTGGATTCCGCTCACGGCCTCTATGGACCCTCCAACCCCGGAATAGGAACGGTACGGTCCCGTGTCACCAAAGGCCGACATAGACACCATTATCAGATCGGGCTTGATCTTGACAAGATCGTTGTAACCAAGTCCGATACTGTCCAGGAATCCACCGCGGAAATTATCTACCACGACATCCGCCCTCCGTATCAGATCCTTGAAGGCCTCCCGGTCCCTGTCCTCCTTTAGATCCAGTGTTACGGAATACCTGTTCCTGTTGACCTGATGCCACATGGGATGCTTGTCGTATGCCTTGTTATCTTTTTTGGCGCCCCGCAACACACAAAGCCTTTTGACGTATTCGACCTTCACAACCTCGGCTCCGAAATCAGCCATTATCCTCACCGCGTGGGGACCCGCCCAGTAGTTCGTCAGGTCGACAATAAATACCCCTTTCAATGGCGCACCACCAAACCGATCCATCAGATAACACCCTCTTTTTTCAACTGCTCCAATTCTTCCATGGAAAGACCCAACATCTTCCCGTAAACAGTAAAGTTATGTTCACCGAGCAACGGCGCCCTGGCGTGCCGCCACGGGGTCTTTGACATCTTATAGGGTGCGCCGCAATACCGGTGACTACCAGTGACCGGATGTGTTACCTCCTCGAAGAACTTCCTGCTCCGAAGCTGGGGCGATTCTAACACATCGTCAAAATCAGCAAGGTAGCCGAATGCAAGCTTCTTCTCCTGTCCCGCGCGAGACAGCTCCTTTTTTCTGTATTTTTTTAAACACTTCTTCAAAAGAGCTTCGTATTCTTCGCGGTACTTCCTGCGGTCCATGCAGTGGCGGTATTTTTTATCAAACAAAGCCGGCTCGTCCAGCACCTCGGCAGCGCGATGCCAGTAACGGATCGGCGCCGAGATTACCGCGACCTCACCGTCGCTGCAGGGATAAAGCTCCCACGGTACCATCGAATGACGGTCATTTGTCCTCTTTGCCAACACCCCCAGGTGCAGGTAATTCACCAGACTTATCTCGATATTGTCCAGGGCGCTCTCCTGTATGGACACATCCACATGCGCGCCCATCCCGTTGTTGCCACGTCGAAATAGCGCCATGAGGGTTCCGACATAAGCATTCAACCCCGCTGTGTACTGGGTCACAGCCGGTCCGGCATTAAGCGGCGCCTTCGCAGGGTCTCCGGTCAAATACATTCCACCGCTCAGTGCGTACTCTACGATCTCCTCGGCCTCGTAGTTCCTGTACGGTCCTGTCTGGCCGAAGTTGGATATGGAGGTCATCACGAGACGTGGATTTAATTCGCGAAGGGTCTCGTAGTCAAGGTTCAGGGATGGCAGAAAACTGGGTGAAAAGTTCTCCACGAGCACGTCGGCTTCCCTGATGATATCCTTCAGTATCTCCCTGCCTTTACTCGATTTTATATTTAAGGTGATGCTCTTCTTCCCGGTGTTAAGCCACAAGAAAGGGATACTCCTTTCTATGCCGGCCTCTGCCTTGTAGAAAGGCCCCATAGACCTCGTCATATCGCCTCTTCCGGGCAGCTCCACCTTGATCACCTCGGCGCCAAAGCCTGCCATCAACTTGGTGCAGTAAGGACCTGCTATGTAGTGGGTGAGGTCTATCACCCTCAGACCCGAAAGCGCCCCTTCGGTCATCCGTAGCTTCTCCTTTTCCTTAATCCGTTACCGCCTCGTTATATACGGCCGAGTCCACCAAAAACATATGCAGCAAGCCACTCGTCGGGTTCAAACCAAACTGCTCAGCTTCCGTAATATTTCTTTGAAGATTCCATGAAACACATCTTAACGGTTTATGATCGCGCCTCTCCGCTCCTCCCTGTACGCTTCCTGCGGCGGGCGCGGAACGGTTCGATGACTACACTTCGCAGAACGGTGTCCGCAGGCAATGACATGATATAGCTTACAAGATGGGCCACACTTTCCGGAGAGAGGGAATCCTTGGGCGCCCGAATGGGGCCGTTCTGGTTCCATATCGGCGTATCCACCGCATCCGGCATTATTACATGCACCTTGACGTTATACTGCCGCACCTCTTCCGCCAACGCCTCTGAGAGACCTACCACACCGAACTTGGAGGCACAGTAGACCGAATCGTACGCTCTGCCCTTGAGTCCAGATGTCGATGAAAAATTGATTATATGTCCTCCGCCCTGATCGAACATGAATGGAAGGACGGCACGGTTGCTCAGGAATGTGCCCTTCAAGTTGGTATCAATCACCTCATCCCACTCGTCTACCGCCACCTGATGCAAAAACTTCGGACCGCTTCCCTTGCCTCTTAGTATGCCGGCGCAGTGAACCAATGTGTCTATACGGCCGAAACGCTCGACCGTGCGGCGGACCATCTCTTCCATATCCTCTTCGCTCCTTACATCAAGGGCAAGACCAAGCGGTGTCTCAGAGGCAGCGTCCGCCAACTCCGAAACGGTCTCGTTGACACGCCTCTTATCGATGTCAACCACGACTATGCCGGCACCCTCTCTGCACAAGACCGTCGCCGTGGCCTTGCCTATACCGCTCGTGCCGCCAGTAACAATCACCACCTGTCCCTCGTGCCGCCCGCCTGTCGCGGGCCCGCCTGTTCCAGTCATCTCCATCCTCTCCCGTTCCTAATCCGTGATGAGAAACTCTAAAGACACCGTAATCACTCAACCCCCGACATCCACGCTTTTATGACGTCCGATCCAGCCGCTGCCGACCGGAGTCTTCAACGGCTCTATAACAGGGTTGGACAGCATCGTGTTGTCCGGCTGCGAAACCATATATACGACAAGGTCGGCCACACACTTCACATTCACTACGTTACTAGGCCGTGGAAGCGACCAGTTCTGGTCCCACATCCCCGTCTCTATCGCCCCCGGAAGAAGCGTCTGCACCCTGATTCCGTACCGACGCGTCTCTTCCGCCAACGCCTCGGATAGACCTATGACGCCGAACTTGGAGGCGCAATACGCCGAGTCGTACGCAAGCCCCTTTCTGCCGGATGTCGAAGACACGTTAACGATATCGCCCCCGCCCTGTCTGATCATAGCCGGCAAGACGGCCCTGTTCGCAAGGAACACCCCCTTCAGGTTGACATCCATCACTTCGTTCCACTCTGTGACGGGCATCTGCTCAAGGGTCCTCAGCATACCTCCGGGTCGGAGTACCCCCGCGGCAGCAACGAGTATATCTATACGTCCGAAGCGTTCGAGCGTGCGACGGGCCATCTCCTCCATATCAGCCTCAAGTCTCACATCCAGGGCAAGAGCCATGTGCTCTTGCGCGTCACACCGGCTCGCTGCCTCGGCCTCGGCCACAGTCTCTTCAAGCCTCGCCATGTTCCGTCCCACGACCACGACACTCGCACCCTCTCTCGCAAAGGCCGAGCATACAGCCCTTCCGATACCGGCGCTCCCTCCGGTCACAATAGCCACACGACCGTTCAGGGCTCCGACATTACCTGCATCAGGGTCTTTTACCTCCCGTTGTTCCATCACAACAAATCTGTACCTATCTTATTTGTACGACCCTGCCGGTCTTTGATAAACCTCTTTTGGACTTGCTCGCATTGGAATCCAATCCGATAAGGAACTGCAGAACGATGTCTATGAATTTCTTGGGACGCAGCAGCGGGTGAAAGTGCCCCACATCAGGAATTACAACCGACCTGCAATTGGGCAGGTGTTCCATGAGCCCTCTCAATGACTGAAGTACAGTGGACTTCTCCCCGTAAACCGCCAAGGTCTGATGGTTGATACGTGATATCTTGTCGATCGTGAGTCCCGCCAAAGATTTGAAATCCTCCACCGCGGTGGTCGTATTTATTAACTTAAGCCATTGCTCGGCCAAACGGTTACCGCCGCCGAGTCCGCTGAATGGAATGAACAGTGGTTCTCCCCTGCACTTCTTCCTCGCCTCACGCCACTTCGGTGAAGCGAGTTGCTCCAGCAGACACAGACTGGCTTCGGTCTCGTCATCCCTAACGACGAGTCCGAGCTTCTCGATCCTTTCAGCCACCTTCTGCCAATCGGGCCAGTCCTTGAGCCGTTGGTGAGGTTGCAGAGCCCGCACCCTTGTATCCGCCAATACCAGACCGTCCACACGCTCGGGGTGGAGTGCGGCGTAGTGCAGGGCAATGGCCCCGCCGAAGCTGTGGCCGACCAGGTGCGCGCTGCGTATACCGAGGTGATTCAATATGTTATGGAGGTCACCAGCCATATCCGCCGTAGTATAGCCAGAAGGCGGCATTTCGCTGTAGCCGTGTCCTCTCAGATCGTAGACCGTTACCCGGTACTTTTTTATCAACGGCAAGAGAACATTAAGGTGCCAAAACGCATGGTTTGTCGCAAGACCGTGGATCAATACGACGTCTCTGCCGAAACCTGCGCATCTGTAATTGATTACGACGCCGTTACTATGGATTGTACCCATGGCTCAACCACTCCCCTCCTACTCTATGTATCCGAGCGCCTTGAGCTTGTCCATGATCTTCCCTTCTTCTTCCGTATCTATAGCAGTCCCTCCCGTCCTCAACGCATACGTATCGACTTTCATGGTCGGTCGACCGATCCTGCAAGGATTGTCCCTGAGATAGGTGGACTCAAAGACCTCCTCGGGCAGACGACCTTCAAGGTCCTCCGGGATCTCGAGCCCAAGGCTATATAGAAGGGTGGGCGCAACGTCCACGATCGAAAGTTGCCGGATGGAAGCGCCCCTTTGTATACCGGGTCCACTTGCCACAAAGATGCCCTCCGGATAGTGCGTGCCCGCGATCTCGGGACGCTTGTAGACGATCGGATTCTTGTTCAGTATGGAGACAAAACCGTGGTCACGCATCACCAGCGTAAGGTCCGGTGCCTGATCGTTGTGCGCGCCCGGGTATGCCTCCTCTTTCGTCAAAATGCGCTTAATTATGCGTTCGTCGGTCTCCGGATCGCGAATGTCCTTAAGTTCAGATATAAGACGTCTGCGAAAGGCTTCATACTGGTCTGACGGAACACCACTTTGGTTAGGGCCTCTGGCTACACGTATATATATACCGTTCGATGTGACGGTACGTGCGTAAGCTGTTGTCCTGTCCCAGTCCAGATGGACGAAGTGTCTCTCTACAAGCCTTTCGACCTTCTTTTTCTCGGCTTCATCCAGGTTGCTCGTATCCTTCCAAGTAAGATAACCGCGGCTGTTGAGCCATGAATTGACACGGAAGACCTCCCACGACGGCCCGAACCCATGATCCGATGCGATAAATATCCTTGAATCCGGCCCGGCCAGTTTCACTATCTCAGCCAGAAAGCGGTCTAACTCCCTGAAGTAGTCCAAGCAGAGGGTACGTATCTTTTTCTCCCATGCAGAAGGAGCGGAAGGGAAGTAGTCCGGATGAATGAACCTCCATCCTATGTGGAGCAACTTGTCTATGCCGTCGAATACTATAGATGTGAGATCAGCCGGATTGTTCTTCATGAGATAACGCAGTATCTCAAACCAGTGTCTCTCCCTGCGTATGTGGAACTTGATCCAATTCTCATACTCTTCATGCGGCACCCCCCTTGCGGCGTTCTTCTCCAGTTCAAAGTCCCATGCCAGATCCTTGGCGTTGAAGCCCGGCAACTTCTTCAACCTCTCGTACAACTCCGGTGGGTGGGTGTTGAGGCGTAGGTGCTTCCACGATACCAAGCCGGGCACGATGCATCCAGAGACAGCGGGTGGAGGCGACGTCATGGGAAAGTTGAGCGAGCATACCTTGCCGTTCTGCCTGCTCACGATTGACCATACGGTCTCGCACTGAATGTCGCGGTAGTTGTAGAGGGTGAAGTAGACGTCGCTCTTGCGTTCTTCAGCCCAAATGAAGTCAAAGACACCGTGGTTACCCGGACTTCGTCCCGTAATCATGGATATCCATGCCGGCGGTGTAAGGGGATTCGGAGTAGAGAGCAACTCGGCCCGTACGCCGCTGGCGATGAAATCCTTGAGAAACGGCATCGTACCCTCTTCCATGAGAGGGTCGAGTATAGAAAAAACGGCTCCGTCAAGGCCTATGAGATAAGTAGGGTTCATGTACCGTTCTCCTTAGGTGGTTACTTTGAGTGGTCACTGAAGATGCGTGTAAAGGAAGTTAACAGCGTCTTCCACCGTTATCTCGTCCACGTATCTTCCATCCTCCATCAGCAACTCTTCGAACGGCATGTTCCGACGCTTAAAACGCTCTTCAATGGCGACTATGAACTGCACCACGTCGATTGATTCGAATTCAAGGTCGGACATGAGCCTTGTTTCCGGTCCGATAGGTCCCGAGAACTCCATGTCCCAATCCGATGTCATGTCCTCCAAAATGCCGACGATGTCCTTCAGTATCTCCGCCTTAGTGATCTTTTTCTTGCATGCTTCGTTCTCCATCTTCTTCTCCTCCTGAATATATGGCGGTGGCTACGACGAGTTCGCCATAGCGTAGCGTATGGGCATTCAAAATCCTCCCGGCGAGGCCGGGAAACTCTCTGGCAAGTGATCCCGAAGCTTCCAACCCTACCGTACCTACAGCCGCATCCACTCTCCTCAAGACAAGATCTCCCGGGCCGCCAGGCAACCCCCTTCCAAGGGCCTTTCCGACGGCCTCCTTGGCGGACCAGACCCGCAAGAGCCATTCAGCATTGTCCCAAAGCGCACAGGACTCCAGAACCCCGCGTTCTTCCCGACCGAATATATTTTGAAGACCGGCGGTCTTTCTCCGGGTACTTAGACGTTCCGCATCTATACCGCATTCCGCCCTCCCGTCAACCGCCATTGCGATACCTACACCATCGGTGTGTGACAACGAGAGCGAAGGCACACATTCGGTCCTGCCGGCCCACACCCCTTTCACCACCGGACGGCCGAACTCGTCATAGTCAATGCATATATCCGAAGGGGCAAGATCCATGCCGTAACGTCTCTTCAACAGGAGCCGCACGGCATCCTTGCCCGCCACACGCGCCAGCAACCATTCGATACGGCGCTTACTCGGACCAGACAGGCTATTCCATACCTCGCGCTCATGGCGGCTCAAAACGAGGTGAGCCAACACTTCCTGCCATACCATGCCATGGGAGCGGAGGAGGTTGTTGGGAAAGTCTTCCATCAAGCAGCACTCCACGTTTTCGGGCAGCGGACCTTCGGACAGGCCGACCCGTATGCGTGAACTGAGGACGACCTCTCTGGGTCTAACCCTGAATCTGTAAAAAAGGTCCGGCAGGTCGAACGATACGTCTTCCCTGCCGGTGATCCTCATACGCAGACATCCGTCCGGGCCGATGACATCCATGTCGGAGCAGAGCTTCTTCTCCGAGACATACCTGATCCATGCCAGGCACTTGGCCCTCTCCGGAGGCTTTAGTGGCGGAGCATATATATCGACCGCCTCTATCCTGGAGGGGTAGACATTGAAGCCGCTCCTGTGGTCATCCGCGATCCAGTAGGCCACCAGTTGACCCGCGGCATCCAGTGTAACCGGGTCGATCAGAAAGTACGGATTCGGCCGGCTACGGAAAAAACCGTCCCTGGGTAAAGCCCTTATGGTAGCTTCAGTCCCGTTCTCGCCCCAGAAATCTATCGATGCCAACCCTCTGAAGCAAGGTCCGCTGAACATGCTCTCGGGTCCGTCGTACAGCTCGTCAGGAGTCCATCTTGATGCCCTCTGTCCCTTCAAAGAAGTGTCAGACGGCTTAGGGGGCTTCGGGTATTGTTCGGACAAAACCACCGTACCTTCGGCAACAAGGAGCTCGGCCTCACGGCCGACCGATGCAGAGCCGCGGCGACCGCCGCTGTCGGTGACTTCACTTATCCGGACGTGTGTCTTATGATCTCCATTGCGCACTGCCTCCACCTTAAGACGTACCGGACCCCTGCCGAATGTGATCCAACGATGAGCACGCACATCCCTCATACCCACGACCACCATCCCGGGATAGAGGCACGACGCCGCCTCGGCCATTATCTCCATGCTCATGGCAAGGGGCATCACCGGCAAGCCGTTGAGCTCCTTATCCGTAGTCGATATCTCTCTACCGATGGTATGGTCGAACAGGAAGACATCCTCATTCGGATCAAATACCCTGAACATCGACAGCTCTTCGCCCGGTGTATACGAAACAATCTCCCCCATAAAGGGCCGATCCGTCACCTCAAAATCCACCGTGGGGCCCGCCATCGAACGGGCCGAGCCCCGACCGCCCTTTCGCTCGAAGAGGAACTCGGCCATTTCTCTTACGGTCTTGAAAGACGTAAGCGTCTCCATCTCATCCGATCCCAACGGTCCGAGATGATTCTTCAGCAGACCCAGTATCTCTACGCGTTTTATGGAATCTATACCCAGATCGGCCTCGATGTCCTGATCAGGCTTCAGCATATCCATAGGATAACCGGTTCTGTCGCTGATAGTCTTCAAAATCGTCTCCTCTATGGACCCCACGGAAGCAATACACACAGCAGACCCTTCGCAGCCGGATCGAGACGACACGGGGTCCTTGCCTGGTGTCGCATCGGGGACACGGGTCCCGCCGATTCCTTCGGCAACCATCAACGGGTCTTCGGCGTCCGACCCGTCCGGAGGAAGGCTTGCGCCGCGCAATCCGCCTTCAAGATACGTACGTACAACCTCATGCTGCAAATCGAGAAACCGCTCCATTGTCTTGAAGTACCCATCCATTACTCCGCCCACCGTGGCGCCGCTGTCGACGTAAACCGCCGGTGCCGCATCATCTGTGTCCAAAGAAGAGGTGGATCCCCCGGAACCGATACGCGTGAGCTTCCGTAAATCCTCTCCGCCGCCCGCCCGGGGATGCGTCTGTCTCGGACGTAATCCGGCCGCCGCCTTACCGAGACTTAGCGTCGGCAGGGCGAGGGGGAGCTTGGGTTCCGGCTTATCCCTCCCGGAACTTCCCGCATCCTTTCTGGCTATATCCAGCCGCCTGGGCATACGGCGCCTGTACAGATAATCAAGGTTCATGGAGACGCCGTGTGCGGCAAGAAGTCCCAGTGCATGGTTCAGCTGCGTAATCCCGGAACGGCTGTGGACATTGGTAGCCAAGGCGAGGACCGGTCTTCCCTTCAATATATCGTTCACAAAACCTGTGAGGTTCGCACGGGGTCCCACCTCCAGGAATATACGAATACCGTCATTGTACATCGTCTCGATCGTCTCTCTGAACCTGACCCTGAACGTCCACTGTCCCACCGCCAAACTTCGTATCTGCTCCGGATCAGGGGGCATGGGACCCGCCGTCATGCATGAATACATCTTCGTCTTGGGGGAGACGATGTTCAAACCGTCGAAGAACTCACGAAGCGGCCCTGCCGCCGGTTCATACATGGGGGTATGGTACGGCCTGGCAAAGGGAAGCCTCTGGCAGATACCCCCAGCCCTTTTGAGCTCGCTTACGGCCTCTGCCGTCGTATCTTTATCACCGCAGATTACAATCTGATTCGGGCAGTTGTCCATGGCTATAAACAGGTTCCCCCTGCTCCTGTCGACGACACGTGACACAAACTCCCTGTCCACCGCACCCACCGTGACCAGTGCAACCTCCGGAATACCGGAGCCGTCGGCAAGCCGACGG
>WGFD01000081.1 GCA_015492395.1 Deltaproteobacteria bacterium
CCCGTATAAGGACCTTGTTCATATAGTTGTCTTCAACAACCAAAACCTTTTTATTACTATATCTTTCTGACATTATTTGCCTTAAATATAAAGTACAGTGTTACCTCCTCTGTTCAACCCATCTTTTATCAACCGGTCTATCGTCTTAACGGCCTCTTCCGGATCTTTGCCATCCGAGGGGTATACGAAGACCGCAACACTTACAGTGAGCCTTCCCTTGATAGCTGCCTGGTGGAAAGTATGCCTCTCTATCCTGACCCGTAGTTTTTCTGCCACATGTAAGGCCGCCTCCTTCATGACTGCAGGAAGGAAGAGCATGAATTCGTCCCCTCCATACCTGATGAGACAGTCGGATGCCCTGACGTTCTTCTCTATAAGACGCGCCATTTCTATCAAGGTGTCGTTGCCGGCGATGTAGCCGTGTTTGTTGTTGTAGTCGCTGAATCTGTCTATGTCTATAACAAGCATGGAAAAGGGCTTGCCGGACCTCTCACTTCTCGATATCTCGTGGTATATCCATTTCTTGAAGTATCGAAGGTTAAACGCCCTCGTCAGAGGGTCTACCATCTTGGCCTTTACCGGGTAGGCCAGCTCCAGCAATGTTATCTCCTTCAGCAGGTCTTCCCTGGAGAAGTGTCCTTTCTTAATTATCTTCCCGATATTGTTCCCGAGCTTCTCCTTGTCCTCCTCCGTAATCTCCTTTGCCGTAAAGATTATGATGGGTATCTCCCTCGTCAGGTGGTCCATTCTTAGTTCCTCAACTACATCAAAGCCGCTGACCACCGGCATCATCAGGTCTAAGATGATAAGGTCGGGTATCCTCTCCTTTGCCATGGATATCCCATCTTCTCCGCTCAACGCGGCAAGGGTAAGAAAGCCCTCCTTATCAAGGGTTGAAGAGAGAAGATCCACAACATTTGGGTCGTCATCCACAATGAGCACCTTCATGGCGCCCCTCTTCACCCTCTTCATATAGCTCAACCTTCTCAGCGACTCCAGGAGACCCTCCCTGTCTATGGGCTTTGTCAAGTAATCTACGGCCCCAAGACCGAATCCAAGTTCCCTGTTGTTGGAGGCCGACAGTATTATGACAGGTATATCCGAAACCTCCGGCGCCTCCTTGAGCTCCTTTAAGACCTCCCAGCCGTCTTTCTTTGGTATGGAGATACCCATGGCGATGGCAAAAGGCCTTAGATCTGCCGCCTTTCTGAGGATTTCCTCCCCGTCATTTGCCACATCCACCGCATAACCGGCATTCTCCAGGTACACCCTCAGGAGTTCGTTTAATTCACGGCTCTCGCTGGCCAATATGATTAGGGGCAAGGCATCCTGTTTAGCCTGACTGATAATCGCGGCAGGCCTGGAGGGGGAAGGCTTCACAGCGTACTGCGGTATGGTAAAGATAAACTTGGATCCCACTCCCACCTCGCTCTCGACTGAGATGGCCCCGCCATGCAGTTCGACAAGCCTTTTGGTTAAAGTAAGACCCAGGCCCGTCCCGCCGTATTCCCGCGTGATCGATGCGTCCAGTTGTTCGAACTCCTTGAAGATCCTGGACAGATCATCACTGTGTATCCCCATGCCGGTATCGGAGATTGTAACGCTAAGATGGGTTGACTCACCTTCCTCGATCATAGTCCAGTCGACCTCAACGACACCGTTTTCTTTGTTGAATTTAACGGCGTTGGAAAACAAGTTCAAGAGGATCTGCTTGAACTTGCCCATGTCAGCCATTATGATAAGATTACTCACCTCCGATTTTTTGCACTTTACCGTAATATTCCTCTTGTGCGCTATAGGTTTTATTGCACCGAGCACCTCCCCTATCATGTCCGAGATATTGATCTTTTCCAGTTTTAGTTCGAGCCGTCCAGCCTCTATTTTGGACAGGTCTAGTATATTGTTGATTAATTGGAGGAGATGGCTGCCACTCGAGTATATGTACTTTGTATACTGCAACTGTTTCTCGTTAAGGCTGCCAAATGAGCTGTCCTGCAAGAGCTCCGAGAAACCTATGATAGAGTTAAGCGGAGTCCTCAGCTCATGGCTCACGTTGGCCAAGAACTGGCTCTTCATCTTATTGGCCCTGACTAGGTCTTCATTGGCTATCTCTATGTCACGCTTCCTTCTCGACAGCTCCTCGTTTGCCTCCTTGAGTTCCTTTGTTCTTTCCTCTACCTGGTTCTCAAGTGTAGCGTAATAGTCCTCAAGATTCTTGGCCATTCTGTTGAACTCTGTTGCCAACTCGCCGATCTCATCATGGGAGAACACCGGTACACGTTCATTCATGTTTCCGTTTGCGATCTTTCTAGCGGCTTCCTCTATCGCTTCAACCGGTTTCACAATGGATGCCGTGAGTATACGCCATAATCCATAGGCCAGGAGCAGAGCAAGGATTATAAAGGTTATGGTCACAAGTGTGATTATCATGCCGAGTTGGTGGCTCTTAAGAAAGGCGACGTAGGCCAACCCCTTGTCCTCCTCCAGAAGGACCTGGAGGGTTTCCAAGGATTTAAGGTATGATGCCTTTAATTCACCCTCGGTAAGAATGAGGGCCTCGGGCAGATTGCCGGCACCTACAAGATCCAGCAACTCATCTTCCAGCTCCATCTGTTCTTTCAGGAGCTGTTCAAAGGCGGCATAGAGATCGGATACGGCAGACAGATGCTTCTCGTATGAATAGTGTTCAGATAATAGACTTCTTATCCGCTGGTTGTGTTTGGAAAGGGCCTTGTCAAGGGGTGCCGCGTCCCCGCCTTTCTCTGTGATCAGGCTGGTCAGAACTATATTTTGTTTCAATATGAGCTCCCTCTCCATGCCTGACAGCGTTTCAGCCCTCTTGAAGGCGGTGCTGTATATCATCTCTGCTACCTTTACGATCTGCCATGCGTTATAAAGACCGAGAGAACCCCCTGTACCCATCATGAGATAGAGCATCAGAAAAATCAGCGCAATTTTCTTTGAAACCTTTAGAGTTTTAAAAAGGTCAAGAAGCATCTTACTGCATCTCTATCCAAGAAATTGGTGAGGCTTCAGCCGAGGAGTGTCCTAACCTTTTCCTTGATATCCTTTAATTTCACGGGTTTTGTAAGGTATGCATCCGCGCCCGATCTGACCATTCTCATGGCCTCATCTTCTCCGAAGGCCGTAATGACGAGTATCTTTATTCCACTGGTCCTCTCGTTTCCTCTCAGCTTCTTCAAGACCTCGAAGCCGTCGACTCTGGGCATTCTTATATCGAGGATAAGGAGAGAGGGTTTAAAATCACCAACCTTGATAAGGGCCTCATAGCCGTCACTCGCGGTATCCACCTCGTAGTCTTTTTTTATCGATAGAACAGCGCTCTTGAAGAACTCAACCACATCCGGCTCGTCATCCGCAATGAGGATCCTCTTTCGTCTTGAGTACAGTTCGTCCTTCAATGCAAGGTTATATTTAGAGAGGAACACCTCAAGATCATCCACCTTAATCCTGTAG
>WGFD01000082.1 GCA_015492395.1 Deltaproteobacteria bacterium
AAATAGGTATATACTTCGATGGTGTACCTGTTGTAAGGGCTGGTACGGCTACCGGGAAGGAGGGCGAGGTCGCGGATATTATGAAGAGGAAGGAGATAAAGCTGAAAGTTGACCTAAAGTTGGGCAAGAAATCTGCCGTAATATGGACTACCGATCTTTCTTATGACTATGTACGGATAAATGCGTCATATAGGAGCTAGTGCTTTGCCGGAGGAGTAAGGAGTCCTGTTGCCCGAACATATAATCTATATCTTTCTCTTTGTCTTCGGTGCGATAATCGGCAGTTTCCTGAATGTGTGCATATACCGTATCCCTATCAAGAAGTCTATAGTATCTCCTCCCTCCGCGTGTCCAGGGTGTAACAGGAAGCTTCCCTTTTATGATAACATCCCCATTCTGACTTATATCCTTCTTATGGGTAAGTGCAGAGAGTGCAGGACCCCCATCCCCACAAGCTACTTGATTGTGGAGGTGGCTACGGCACTCCTGGCGGTAACGCTCTTTGTATGGTTCGGCCCTACGGTTGAGTCGGCCGTATACTTTATATTCATTTCAGCCCTCATAGTCATTACCTTCATAGACCTGGAACACCAGATAATACCTGACGTGATAAGTCTTCCCGGCATTGTGCTGGGATTAGCCGCGTCCTTTATACTGACCGAGCCCGGAAGCATAAATTCATTGATGGGCACCATCATTGGAGGAGGAGGACTGCTCCTTGTCGCCGGTTCATACTATCTTATTACCGGCAGGGAAGGTATGGGTGGTGGTGATATAAAACTCCTGGCAATGATAGGGGCCTTCCTCGGCTGGAAGGGGGTGGTTGTTACGCTCTTTTCCGGTTCTTTCCTGGGTGCCTTTTTAGGCGTAATAATTATCTCTGTCAAGGGGAGGGATGGCAAGTACGCGATACCATTTGGGCCTTTCCTGGCGTTTGGTGCCTTTGTCTATCTCTTCTTCGGAGATACCCTCATCAGACTATATACTGCAGGCCTGTGGGAGAGATGACGAGGATATGGGGGATAAGGGCCCAGTTGATCACCTCTATAGCCATCATTACCATGGCTGCGATAGGATTTATGGGAATTTTGAGTACAAAGGTAATAGAACAGAGCGCGTTGATGAGGAAGTCCAGCGAGGCGGAGATCATCGCCGGCCATATGAAGTATGTTTCAAAGAGCGGATCGGAGCCACTTCGACAGTATATTCAGGATATAAGGTCAAGCGGCAGGATAGGCGATGTAGAAGTATTGGACAGGGAGGGTGAAAAGGTCTTCCAGATGGGTATTATCCCGGAGTCGGGAGATGGACGCACCGTAAGGTTCGGTGACGCTGTGAATGTAAAGTTGCTCGGCGGTGGTACTTTCTATATGTATAGTGGGCTGTTATTGGCCTCGGCTGATATCGAAAATGGGGGAAAGGTTATCTTCACCATCCCCTTCCAGGATATTAAAGATGAATTAGGGTGGATCAAAAGAGTAGTACTGTATTTTTCTATTATTGATTCGATCATAATCATATCCTTAGGTGTGTATCTTCTGTCGAAGGTGGTTATCAGGCCTATCAGGAAACTTAACGCCGCGGCAATGCGTATAGCGGAAGGCAGAATAGGCGAGAGGGTTGAGGTCGATGAATACAACGAGATCGGAAACCTCGCAAGGTCATTCAATGCGATGGCAAATGGGCTTGAAGAGAAGATCAGGGGGATGGAGAGGGTGAACATGGAACTTCTCTCTACGCAGGAGCGGTTGATAGTCTCTGAGAAGCTTGCAACGGTTGGAAGGCTGGCTGCAGGTATCGCCCACGAGATAGGGAATCCTCTTGGAGCGATCTTAGGTTACTTGGGCATCTTGATCAAGGATGCCAGGGATGGGAGCGAGGAAAAGGAGATACTGGAGCGTGTCGAGAATGAGACTGTAAGGATAAACAAGATTGTGAGGGATTTCCTTGATCTTTCAAGGCCTTCAAGCAAAGAGATTGAAAAAGAGCTGGGGCCAGTCGATATAAAAGGTGTCATAGGCGATGCCGTCGAAATATTTGAGCCTCAGCGCAGAAGTGGTAATATTGAATTGGAGACCGATCTTAAGGAGGGGCTTCCCCCTGTTCTGGTGGAGGGGGACAGGATAAAACAGGTTATTCTGAATCTTCTGATAAATGCCAGGGATGCTATGCCGGATGGCGGGAAGATAACACTGGCGACATGCGAGACAGAGTATGTTTGGAGGGGCTTCCCTTCTTTACATAGAAGGAGGGACGATCCACCTGATAGAGATTATACTACTATCAGGAAGGGATTGTCGAGACGGGCCGTGTGCGTTTCTGTAACCGATACGGGGCCTGGTATAAAAGATGAGGATATTGGTAAAGTTTTTGATCCCTTTTACAGCACGAAGGCGCTGGGGAAGGGGACCGGCCTCGGCCTCTTTATATCACAGGGTATTGTTCATGCCTATGGGGGTGAGATAAGGGCGGTTAGCGGAGAGGGGAAGGGAACGACATTCGAGATAGTGCTTCCTGTGTGTGAAGATGAACAGGGATAGAGGGTTGCTGGATGTCAAGTGTATTGGTAATCGATGACGAAGAGTCCATACGCCACATGCTCTCGGTCTTTCTGAAGAAGGAGGGATTCGATGTGGTTGCGGCGGAGAATGGCATTCAGGCCCTGAAGGTCCTGGATGGAGAGGATTTTGATTTTGTACTCTGTGACATCAAGATGCCTGGAATGGGTGGGATAGAGTTTTTGAAGTCTTTTATGGCCGGCAAAGCGGGCAGGAACGATTTGGATATGCCGGTTGTCATCGTAATGTCGGCATATGGCACCATGGATACGGCAATAGAATGTATGAGGTTGGGTGCGTACGACTATGTCTCCAAGCCATTCAAAACGGATGAGATAATATTGACCTTCAGGAAGGCCGAGGAGAGGGAGCGACTTAAGAGGGACAACTTGAGGCTGAGGGAGAGGGTGGAGGAGGAGTATGATTTCAAGAATATAATCTCAGATGACCCAAAGATGCTGGAGATATTCGAGCTTGTCAGGAAGATCGCGAGTTACGATGCGACCGTCCTGATAACCGGGGAGAGTGGTACCGGGAAGGAGTTGATTGCAAGGGCGATACATTACAGCGGGAACAGGAAAGACGGCTCCTTCGTTCCTGTTAACTGCGGTGCCATACCAGGGACGCTTATCGAGAGCGAACTCTTCGGATATGTTAAGGGGGCGTTCACCGATGCAGTGAGGAATAAGGACGGTCTGTTCCATGAGGCCGATGGCGGCACGATATTCCTCGATGAGGTCGGTGAATTGCCCCGGGATCTCCAGGTAAAGCTGCTGCGTACGCTGCAGGAGGCCGAGGTCAGGCGTGTGGGGGATACGCGATCCAAGAAGATAGATGTGAGGGTGGTTGCGGCTACGGTGAAGGATGTGCAGTCTGAGATAAGGGGGGGTAACTTCAGAGAGGACCTCTTTTACAGGCTTAACGTTATCGGCATCCATCTACCTCCGTTAAGGGAGAGAAGGGGTGATATAAAGCTCCTTGCGGAACACTTCGTCAATAAGTTCTCCAAAAAGTTTGGCAAGACTATAGATACTATCGCGGATGAGGCATTGGAGTTGCTGACGCGGTATCAGTGGCCGGGCAATGTGAGGGAGTTGGAGAATGCCATAGAGAGGGCCATAATACTTGAAGAATCTCACATTATAAACCCTGGAAGCCTGCCATTTGGAGAAGGGAATGTGTGGGGCGGTCCATTTGCATTATCACCTACTGCGGGCCTCTCAATCAAGAAGGCTCATGCAGCCCTTGAGAGGCAGTTCATACAGAAGGCCCTGGAGACAACTGGTGGGAACAGGACCCGGGCGGCGGAACTGCTGGAGATAAGCCACAGGGCTCTGTTGTACAAGATAAAGGAATACGGGCTCTAAGCCTGAGATTAAGTACGCCAAACGAACGCCTGCCTCGCACTGGATAATATTTCTACAGATAGTTTATCTTGCTGTGAGGTTCAGTATGAAACTCTGGAATGCCTTGGCATCGCCATCACCGACTATCACCTTTATGTTGTATGCTCCTGGCGGGACTTCCGATACATTCCACTCGATGGCACCAGTCTTGCTGTCGATTACCATCCCGTCGGGGGAATCTTGAAGTGAGAACGTCAGGGTATCATCGTCGGGGTCTTCAGCCGTTACTTCGTATCTATACTGCCCATCAACAATATCCGCCTGGGGGATAGACGTTATCTCCGGTGGGCTGTTGGCGATTATAACCGGCCGGGACTTCATGGAGTTGCCCTCGGATTCACCATCCAAAGGGGTGACTATTACGGTTATAAGATCACCCTTCTTAAAACCGCTCGTATTCAATGTCTCCGAGGATTCTCCGGCTAATATTTCCCTGTTTTTCTTCCATT
>WGFD01000083.1 GCA_015492395.1 Deltaproteobacteria bacterium
CCCCTACGCCTTCTCATAGATGAGTGTACGCCACTCCCCTTCCCTAATCCGCCTGTGGAGACGCAAATTATAGCGGGTAAAGTGATCCATGACATCGACCTCCTGCTCTTCCAGGATCCCTGATAACACAAGATACCCCTTATCCCTCATCCGCTTTACAAGGGGTAAGGATATCTTCACAAGAAGGTCGGAGAGGATGTTAGCCACGACTACCGAGAACCTCCCCTTCAACTCGTCGAGCGACTTCCCGGAAACGGTTATCCTGACCCCGTTCAGCCGCGCGTTGCTCCTTGCTATCTTCAGCGCCTGCGCATCGGCATCAATACCCACCACCCTTACGGCGCCGAGTTTAGACGCCCCTATAGCCAGTATGCCGGAACCGGTGCCTACATCCAGGACATCCATATCATGATTTGCCGCGAGTAGCCTCTCAAGCGCCCTGAGGCACATCCTGGTAGTTGGATGGCTCCCTGTCCCAAATGCCATGCCCGGGTCTATCTCGATCACAACCCCCTTGTACTTCTTACCGATCCATGTAGGCTTCACCAGAAGCCTGTTCGATATCCGTATCGCCTTGAAGTCTTTCTTCCATTGGGTGGTCCAATCGGCGGATCTGAATGGTCTCGCGGTATAGTTCCAGCCGAGAGATTCAAGCCCTTTCTCCAATGCGGCAACGGCTCCGGAGCCGGAGGACGGCAGATAACCCTTAAGACCACCGGGCTGGTCGCCGTCTATGATGCCGGGGCTTCCCGCATCTATGAGCATCTCCACAACTGCATCCTTTACCGACGGCGGGCCGCTGGCCTCGATCTCCATCCAATCGGCGTAACCCTTACAGCCTTTCATTCGGCAGACCAGACCATACTAAGACCGGTCAGAGGAGTTCTTTGCCCTCTCCTTGTCCTTCTTTACAGAACATTCCGGACAGGCATACTTTCTTTCATGCTTGACCGAGAGCCTGTCATAATCATCGTCTATAGCCACCCTCTTTACACTCTCGGACTCCTTGCCGCAGAAGTCACACCTTAACATATACACCCTCCTTATCTTTTGTGTAGACAGCGTGAACCTTGACCCCGGCCCTCTTCAGTACCTCTTCGATACCGGCCCTATCGGATCCGTTAAATCCGATGACGAGGCTGCAGCCGGACGACAATACCTTGGGAGAAGGAAGCAGTTTAAAGGTAATACCCGCATCCTTCAAGACCTTTTCCGCCTTAAGGACGCGATGGGTATTGGTAAAAGTCGCTAAAAGCTCCATCGGTATAATCAGGGATTAAGAGGGCACCTGAAGCTGTACTCACTTGCCGCGCATCTTCAAGATCGTAACCTTCACCCCTTATGCCCTGGGCCCCAGCCACTCTCCCGCGTTGAAGCGCAGGGGGTCGCTGTCGTATGATGTGGCCGAAAGGGCGAATCCGCTGCTGTAGAAGCCCACGATATCACAACTATCCGTCATGCCTCGACTATACATCTGTTGTACCAACGCCTTGAGGTCTATCCATACACAACAGTCCTCTCCAGGCTGCAGTTCGCAGGGAAACCTCACCCGCCCTACCGGGAGTGGCAGGATGATATGGCGTTTCTTGGGCAGGCGGATCCCAGGACCGGTCAGTATGACAGGCTTCTCCCCTTCGTTCAAAGCCGTAATGATCACCTTCGGTTCGCCACCTTCGGTTCCAGGCACAGGCCCTATCGAAAGGGTAACCTTAACCCTGCCCTTCTTCTTTCCTGCCCCAGCCTTGGAAAAAAATCTCCTCATAACACCTCCCACGTAACAAACCGGCTCAACTTCACCACTTGCGAGATTGTACCACAAATAAGACCCGGGTTGCATAATGGCGCCCCTCCCGGCACACAACCAAAGGTGTTATATTATAATAGAGGAGCAACTGATATGAAAGGACTTTCCTCCGGCCGGTTGTAGACCAATAAGGATGCATCACAAATTCCCCATGGCTTGGTGCGGTGTTAGAGGGTATAATCTTATGCCTTGTGTCCGAAATCCCATGCAGGTTGCCAAAGAAAGCTTCAGTTTGCCATCCAGTGTCACCCGGCAGAATGGAGGATCAGAGTAACAGGTTGAAATGAGATCGACCACATGAAATCCAACAGGCTCATCCTGATGCTTATCTTCCTCATGATAAGCTCTTCAAACCCTATAGCAATAAAGTATGGACTAAATCATGGCTGGTCTCCTATCATCCTCGGGATATCCAGGATGAGCTTTATAGGCCTTTTCTTCATACTATGGGTAGCATGGCGCAGGGAGCCTTTCCTGGGGCCAAACAATAAAGCCAGTATCTTCTCGGTCGCTGCGGCCTTGTGCAAGTCCATAGGTGTGATATGCTTCTACATAGCACTATGGATCTTGCCTGCGAGTAGAGTGGTAATGTTGGCCACATTCTCTCCCATCGTCAATCTCGTGTTGATTCATCTGGCCCTGGAGCATGAAAGCGTCAGGAAAGGACATGTGCTTGGCGTTGCCATAAGCTTCATCGGAATAGTCACCCTATTAATGTTAAGCGGGGAGGAATCGAACGGAGATGTTATTCAGATAAGATCTTCATTGCTGGGCGCCGCCGTTATGATAATAAGCATCGTCTTTAACAATACCATGGTGATATTTGAGAAAAAGGCTCTGGATTGCGGCGCTCACCCACGCCAGCTTATTATATCAACCAACATAATCTCCGTGGCCGTGTTTGTCTTTATACTCTCCATTCATGCCGAGCCCATAAGCAACATTCCACTGAACACCCAGATGGTCGGGGCATATATATATCTCATCTCCATCGTAGGTGTCTTCCTCTTCTACTATCGCCGCTGGCTCGTATCCATGCTTGACATATCTTATATAAATTCCTTCTCACACCTTGGAAAGGCAATTGCCATCATCTATTCGATACTTCTCCTCGGCGAAAGCATATCACTCGCGAGCCTGGCCTCTTTCGCGCTTATACTGGCGGGCACCGTGATAGCGACCCGCCAGGCAGGATAGCGGCATAGACTGCGCACAATGCCATGAGCATTCCCAGCTAGCACATTCCCCACAGCAAGCCGGGAATGCCCGCCTGCCTGCCTGTCAATCTTGACAGACAGGTCAATCCCGGCGGACGGCAGACAGGCGCTCGCGATGCAATGTTCAATAACCTGACATAACGGCAGCGTGGAGATGCTACTTTTGAGACATGCTCTTGACAACCTCTTTCTGGACGAGTTCCCACACCCTGCGCTTTAGTCGTAGGAAGTCCTCGGTAAGCTGGATGTCCATATGGCGGGGGCGCGGCAGGTCATTGTCGAAAGTCGCCTTAACCATGCCGGGACGCGCCGACATCACTACTAGCCTGTCGCTCAGAATCAACGCCTCATCTATAGAATGAGTTATAAAAAGGACCGTCTTGGATGACTCCCGCACTATCCGGAGAAGTTCCTGTTGCATGATCTGACGCGTCATGGCGTCTAGCGCCGCGAAGGGCTCGTCACACAACAAGACCTGGGGCTCATTGGCCAGGACCCTGCTGAGTGCGACACGCTGCTGCATACCTCCTGAGAGCTCACCAGGGTAGGCATCCTCGAAGCCCCTCAGTCCGACCAACCCGATCCAGCGCCTGGCGCAGCGGTATCGCTCTTTCCTTGACACGCCCTTCATCCTTGACCCGAAGGCCACATTATCCAGAACGGTCAGCCACGGAAAGAGGGCATAGCTCTGGAATATCATACCACAACGGGGCTCGATCCCCTTTATCTCCTCACCGTCCAGGAGTATCTTCCCGGTGGTGGGCCTGATGAAGCCCGCCACCATATTGAGCACCGTACTCTTGCCGCAACCCGAGGCGCCTACGACGCAGACCACCTCACCCCTCTCTATATCCAATGAGAAGTCCCTCACGGCCTCCACCCCGCCCTTCCTGGTCCGGAAGGTCTTTGAGACCAATTCAACGCGGATCACCGGATTGTTCACTTCCCGGTCCCCTCCGTCTGCCACGGCAGGAGCAACCTCTCCAATCCGCGAAAGGTAATATCCAGCAAGAGGACTGTAAGGCTTATGGAGAGCATCCCCACGAGGACCTGACCGGTGTCCGACCACTCCTTAGCCGTCCAGATACGGAAACCCAATCCGCTGTTCGCGCCAACCATTTCAGCGGAGATAACGCATGTCCACGCTATGGCCAGAACCACCTTGAGGCCGCTCAGGATATTC
>WGFD01000084.1 GCA_015492395.1 Deltaproteobacteria bacterium
ATAAGAGACAGCTATCAGGCGGTTTGCATTTACATCTATCTTGAAGCGCATAGGCTCGTAGGACTCTCCGCATCCGATATGGACCGGTGACATTACGTGAAGCTGTATTTCTGCGGATCTTTTCGTCATCTTCAGACCTCCACCCTTACGGGGATATAAAGAGAATAACCCTGTCCGACGGTGGCCGGTTCGGCCTTGGACAGGTTCGTCAGGGCCGTTCCGATATAGGGTTTGTCGAAAGCCGCCTCCCCGCGGGGCACGAATACGGCCGCCTCGTCCGCCATGATGACCGGGTTCTTGAAGGGGTTGCCCGACTTGGCGAGCACATCGCCGTGCCTTCCGAACCTCGTGAACGGTGAGAAGAACATCTTCTCGAAGGCCCCCTTCTCGGGCACGCAGGGCGAGAGCGTGTAACAGGCGTTCGGCGGCACGCGGCTTCCCAGCGCGCCAAGGTCGATCTCGTCCACCTCATTGACCTCGAACCTGCCCCGTCCCGTGGAGGCGTCCCTGCCGAAACCGAACTCCCCTATCCTTTCGAGACCGGTCTTAACCTGTTCCACGTCTATCATTTCCTCGTCGATGCCTACGAAAACGGACAGTTCCGTCTCCGGCATAAATATATCCTGTTTGACGGAGAAAGGTGCAAACACGTCTTCACCGGTCGTTCCGGTCTTCCTGTTTATTGTATTATGCGCCTGAGAATACGCTATGACGAAACTACCATCTCCCTTCCTGAATTCCTTCCGCGCCTCACAGCTTACTGTTTTCACCATTCTACGGACGAGCTCTTCATCGCTTTGATAAGTCTGCACTTTAAAAGAGCTTATACAGGAGTTTTCCTTCAGGAGCATCCATCTCTTCCTTTTCAGCTCTTTCCTTAGCGTAATTTTCTCCACTTTGTCCTCAGGCGTGTCGCACAGCATATGCTGCGGCAGGGCGGGCCGTTTGAAAGCATAAACATACTCCCTACCCTCGCAGAATTTTATATAGGCTGATGAGAAGACAATAAAAGGCTTGGATCGGTACCCTTCAAGAAGCCTGTCGAACGGCCTCTTGGCGAGAGCCGGGTCATAAGCTATCTGCCAGCAGAAATGACCGAAGAGGGTATCTCCCTTGAGTGGCGTTGCAAATCCGCCCAAAGGGGCTATCGTGAAGTCGAACACTCTCATAGGCCCGTTTCCTCCCAGAAAGGATCGAGGTCCCGGAACCTCCTGTCGATATCCTGATCGTTGAAGCGCAGCTCGATTCTCCCGTATCCCCTGCTGCCGTTTCCTCCAAGGGCGTCGTGCTCGAGCAGCTTTAAACCCCTCAGAAGCACACTGTCTAAAAGATCCTCGTCGTCTTCCTCGAGGATCTTGAAGGTTACGAGAAAGTCGAACTTAGCTCCTTCA
The DNA here is from genome assembly GCA_015492395.1 of Deltaproteobacteria bacterium. Lineage (GTDB taxonomy): Bacteria > Desulfobacterota > GWC2-55-46 > S146-70 > S146-70 > S146-70. The sequence goes on from WGFD01000084.1 coordinate 1,392, forward strand.
GGCACACGCTCTATAAACCGTGGGTTATATGCCGTGCCTTGAATTCTGTTAATCGAGTTCTCGGACTTCTCTTCCGTCAACAACCAGCGGTTGTCCTTTGCCAGCCTTTTCCATTCTTCGTTAAGGTAGCAGTCCGCAAAAGAGACCCTTGTTGGTCCGAAATGTGTTTCATCCTCGACATCCCCGCCGCTCGTTCCGAATATCTTCAGTATCTTCTCCCCCCTGCTTCTCAGCACCGGGTCATTGATCACTTCCTCTTTTCGCAAAGTGCTATACTTTATGACTTCTCCATCGGTGTATATAATGAGTCCGCTCTGCATCTCCAGAAGCGACCTGACCTTGCCTTTCAGCGACGAACCGGGTATGTACGGCTCGAGGGTGTGCGGGTGTTTGACCACAGGTTGATCTGTACCGCCTATGTGCATGTCCATGTCACCCGCTCCGATATGCAGGCCGCTTCTAAGGGTCAAGATTCCTTCAAGTTTTTTTATTGCTCTAAGCTTCATGTCGCATGACCTCCTCTCTCAGTCCTTCTTGTAAAGCTTGTAATAACCCATAAAGGCCTCGAAGAACCCCTTTAGAACCTTGACGTCAGCAGGTGTATTCACCTGCTTTACGGTACTCTTAACGAGGTCCCTGAACTTTTCCGTAACCAGTCCCCTTGCCAAGTCATAGGCCGCCTTTGCATTGAGCATCTTCAGATAGGGAAGAAGATGCTCAAATTCATCCTTGCTTCCTTGAATCCTCGCATCGAACCTCAATATTTCATCGTAGTACTTTCTTATCTTGGTTTGCTTGTTACTGTCTTTTTTCCCGTCTTTTCCGTCGTCGGCTATCTCGCGAGCAAGCTTCTCGGCGGTACCGGAAAAAAGCTCAGGGTTAATTAGTCCTTTCTCCCTGTCCTTCCATAGCCTTATCTCCATATCCACACCCTCCTTAAACTTACTATCTCAAGTTGTACAGGATTTGCCAGACCGGAACCTTCAGTCCACCCCTGTACCGTTCGAGCCACTCGGCCACAACCTCCATCTCTTCTACCGCCGCCGCTCTTTCCTCTCCCTTGAGGTTCCTGCCGACGTTTCTGGCCAGTGAGTACTTGAGTCTCGGCCGCCACAGGAGGTAGTCCCACTCGTGCGTTTCAACACCTTCACCCGAGTCAATCAGCTCTTTTTCCTGTTTCGCCGTCTGCGCCAGAGCGCCGAACCGATACAGCATGGCGTTGTTTACTATCCCTCTTTTCAGCCAGCGCTCCATGACCTCTTTGACTTCAACCATTTTCATGAATTCGTCCCACTTCATCGTTTCGCCGAAAAGGGTCAAGGAGTTTCTGCCACCGGCCTTGGACCTGTCAAGAGCTCCGCCAGCCCGCCCGGCTATCTGGGAGAGCGGTTCATTGGGCTTACACAGGTCTATTCCTGCTGAAATCGTAACGTCTTCATTGTCGCATACATAGCGCCTGAACGATTCCGCCAGGTGGGATGAGAACTCGATAATCCTGTTCCACGGGCCGACCAAAAACAGGTCGTCACCTCCGGAAAAGACCGTATAGATATCCTTGAACTCCTCACGCTCGCTCAGAACATAAGGTAGATATACCGAGAAGTAATAATTCATCTGCCTGCTGAGAGTGGCAAGCCTCGAAAGACTCACCCTCTTAAGTCCGCAGGTGAAAATAAGACCCAGATTGTCCACGTCCGCCCTAAGCACCCCCAGGGCCTCCATGCCCCGATATTCGCGGCGGTCTTCATCACCTGCAGGATTCAAGGCCTTCTTAGCAATATGGGCGAAGCTCTTGGGCAGGCCTTCCTTTACCATATCTATAAGTTCCAGTTTCTTTTCCTCACTTTTTTTGCCGTACAGGAGACGGTCGTCGTGTTCATCCTCTTTTGTGTACTTCGGTACATAACAGTTTATCAATCTTGATGTAATACCGTTCGACATACCTTTCTTCGTCGGTATGGATATGTCCCAATATCTAAGTAGCTCATCCCTTTCAGCGAGTGCGTTTAGTTCTCCGCTTACGTCGAAAGAGATATGGTATCTTCCGAAAAGAGGCTTCTTCAGTTTCCTTCCATATATTTTTGAGTCGCTTGTCGTAACAGCTACCCGCTGTGACCTTACCAGGTTTGTTCCGATGTAGAGGTGATCTCTGCAGGTACTGCATGCAGGCCCCTCATTTCCAAAAAGGGGCATATCGTCTTCTTCAGTACGGCGCGAAGGCCGGCGCATACAGAAGGGGCATAGTTTTTTCTCCAGAGTATTGTCGAAAGCGTCGAGATAGCCGGTAACGACGCCTCCGTATTTGTCGAGGTCTATTTTGGCGTGCTTCCTCGCCTCGGCGGCATCGGCGAGCCTGTCCGTCAGTGATCTGAAACCCGCCGATGTCAAGTCGTTGAAGCATGCCTCCGAAAGGGATATCCCTATGACAA
>WGFD01000085.1 GCA_015492395.1 Deltaproteobacteria bacterium
AATGATAGTACGCCCTGTGACATGATTGTTTCACCTCGTTGATGATAGGTTTTTGTTTCGCTAACACATTCTATCTCCCCCTACTTAAGGGGTCAACGAGGTTTTTCTATTTTCTTGATGGTGGATTGGGGCTTTATGAAGAGTAGGAGGTATGTATTCCCACTATGGGCTGGACCGGAGTAAACAAGAGGCCGCTGTAAAACCCACCGGTGAGTAAATGCCAGGTCCGCCTCACTCTCCGCTTCTTCGCGCCCCGTATCCGGTTTTTTGAGTGGCATCTAGTCATCCTTGTCACCTCTACCCATATCAACCCCTTCCAGTTTGGTCCTTAATAGGGCCAAATCCTGTGCGAGGATCTTATTCTTTTCACTCAACGTGGAGAGCACTATAGAAAAGTGGAGCAGAATCAGCAGGAAGAATATAAACGCCACCAGGAAGAGCAGTGAGGGGGGGTAGGCCACACCTATCAGGCCGGCGATCTTATCGAGCAACTTCTTCCAGATGGAGAGGACCAGTATCACAACGGCCGAAAAGAGCCAAAGGATCGCATACCTCTCCTTGAGCAGGTTCCTCCTTATAAGCTCTATGATGCCTATAAGGAGACCAACGCTCCCACATATGGATATTATCTGTATCGGCTGCATTCTATGTAAACGCCCTCGCGATTACCATATCCAACGTACATTAAAACAGGATATTCTGTCAATCAGTCCTTCAGGGCCAACTTAGAGGCACTGACACCGAACTTACCAGACCATACCTCGTACTCCTTGACAGGGACACTCCTCCGCCGCTGAACCCGCCTCCGTTTCGAGATCATAGAGGGCAGCTTCCTGAATGCGTCGAAATATGACCTCAGCAGGATGAAGAAGAGTTTTCTGCTTGAGAACTCTCCTGCGAACCTGCTCCCCGCCCCCCTCCCCCTTACAAGGCCGTATACCTGTAAGATGTAACGCCATAGCGTATAGAGAGGGCTGACAGCAAGATATCTCAAGGGAAGGTTCTTTATCGCAACCCATATACGGTTCCTCTCCACAAGATATGCCTTGAGAGGTGTATATCTTCCTCCCGTACCGGAGTAGTGGTGGTACACAACGGCGATCGGAACCGACAGTGTTGCCCAACCGGAAAGTCTCGCCCTCAGCCCCAGGTCAGTATCCTCGCAATAGGCAAAGAAATCCTCATCGAACAATCCCACCTCATTCAGCATCTCTCTCCTATAGAGGGCGGCGCAGGCGCTCGGTATAAAGACCTCCTCATGGCGGTCATACTGTCCACTATCCCTTTCCAGCCTCCCCCTCCCCTTGGCGAGACAATCCGGGTAGATAAGGAGCCCTCCCGCAGAGTCTATCATCCCGGGATCTTCGATGGAGAGTATCTTTGGCGCCCACATACCCACTCTGGCCTGAGAGATCTCCGCTGCCGTTACGAGCATCCTCACCGTATCCGGCGCAAGCGCCGCATCATTATTAAGGGTCATCACATACTCTCCCTTGGAGACCTCTATACCACGGTTGTTCCCCGCCGCGAAACCGAGATTCTCCTTGTTCTCCACAACTATCGCCCGTGGGAACTCCCTTTTTACAAACTCCAGGGAGCCATCCGTAGAGCCGTTATCCACAAATATAACCTCAAGCAGAGGGTAGTCCTGCCGGAATACAGACGTAAGGCAATCCTTCAGGAACCTCAAGCCGTTCCAATTAACTATAATGACAGATATATGAGTGGTGTAGTCCATATATTTTCTTGCAGATCTCTCCCGATGCACTCTAAACTTCCCGGTCGGATCCGCTTCATAGAAAAGGCAGTCTTTTCTTCCGCAAACAAGCACCCTTCTTAAGAAGTCAAGCACTTCATATCCGGCACATCCTACTCTTCAATGGGCTCATTTACTTCGATATTCACTCCCATTATAGACAGCCGGCCATAGAACTATATTGAAACACACCTTCCATAAGACCATATAGTCATGCGTAAAAGCGCAATTACTCTTGTTTCCAGTCCAATATCTTCTTATAAAGCTCATGGTACTTATGGATTATATCGTCGAGGTTGTAACATTCCCTAATGGTCTGATATGCCCTTAAAGAGATTCTTGCCGCAAGCGCATCATTCTTCAGGAGCCTTACCACACCCTTTGCCAGTCCCTTAGGGTCACGAGGTTCCACCAGTATACCGTTTTCCTCATCCCTTACTACATCAACGACCCCGCCTATCCTCGTTGCCACAACCGGCAATCCACATGCCATGGCCTCGAGCAAAGAATTGGGCATGCCCTCCTGAAGCGACGGCAGGACAAAGACATCGGTCATGGAGAGAAAATCATTCACATGAGGGACATGGCCAAGAAACTCTACCGAGTCGGCAATACCAAGCCGCCTTGCCGCTTCTTTCATATCATAAAGCAGGGGACCGTCTCCCAAAAGCAGCAGCCTCGCGTCTGGTAATAGCTTTGCAACATCTCTCCAGCCCTCCAGGAGAAAGATAATTCCCTTAAGGTAAATGAATCTTCCGCTGAATGTTACGACACGACTGTCTTTATATCCCTTATTCGCTTTCATTCCTTCTTTAAAATCTGCAGAAGACCTTGTGAACCGATCGGTATCGATAAAGTTAGGGACCCTGTTGATCTTCTCAGCCGAAACCCCATCTTCCAGAAGTCCCTCTTCAATCTCTTCAGTCGTGGCAACAAAGGCATCCACCATCTTGAGAAGCCTGACAGCCAGACTGCCCAAACCATAATAACGTCCATTCAGTGCGCCAGCTTCAATGCCTAACTTCGCTCCGGCCACTTTGGCTATAACCCTCTTGTTGAGAAGCTTCAAAACAGGTATATTTAAGAGCAGCGGCAGACTTGCACCATGAAAGTGGACTATGTCGTATTGTTTCCTCTTTTTAAAGAGCAAGCGCGCGCAGCTTATGGAAAAAAACAGTGATATCATTACGTTAATCGGCTCAACCTTTTCAAAGTTATGTAGATATGGCTTGATCGACCACGCTCTATAAACCCTGATCTTCCGGCTGAATGCAGCCGGCGGCATACCCTTCATCCGTCTGGCTATGACGAAGATATCCACCCCGTTCTCCGCCAACCTTTCCGAAAGAAGCTGAGCCTGCTTACCCAGGCCACCAAGGGATGGGTGATAAAGGGGAGAAACGACACAAACTCTAAGGCTCTTTCTTCTCATCCGGTTTCGGCATTTTTTTTAGCAACAAGGACAAGTTCTTTCGGCGGCAAGCCATACAACTTTATAATGATATCGATGGCCGGACGAACTAGAGGGAGGTGGCGTATCTTGTTAAGTAATCTAAAAAGGGGGTTTTTCCACCGGCGAAACGGCAAGTCATAATGGTAATAAAATATTTTTTTATAACCGAAACCAGACACATCCGCAAGCCGTACTAAAGTCTTTTTTGTAAATGGCCGTACATGACTCCAATCGTCGAAGAAGGATGAATCAAATGGAGGAACCCTTACAATAAGGACCCCTCCATCTTTCAAGACTCTGTTAAATTCTAAAAACGCCTCTTCCGGTTCCGAGAGATGCTCCAACAGATGTCCGCACATTATACCGTCGAAGGCACCACTTCTGAACGGCAATTGCAGAGCGCTCGCAAGCGCGACCTTATTTCCTTCCTTCAAACAATGCTCCACGATCTTCATATTGGTATCTATGCCGAAGGTGTTTATGCCCTTACCGGCCTTGCTTATAAAAGATCCGAGGCCACAACCTATGTCTAATACATACCTGCATCTGAAATCGTCAAATATCGTCCAGAAGTACTTCGCAACAATTTTCCTGTGTATGTCGACGGTATCATGCCCCACTTCGCTTGTACGGAGGTAGTTGTAATATGCCTCGTTCCTTTCTTTCATACCGCCCTCAAATATAGTAAATTAGTGCTACGGTTAGAGCTCCGCAGACAGATCGTAGTAGGATCGCAAAAGAAATCTGCTTAGTAATCCTTTGTCAACCTGAGTCGCCATCTAAGTTTAAACCTATTTAGAATATATCGATATATCTCTTTAGAGGCTATCGCCAGCCGTTCCCGGTCAGTCATGCACTTCACCCTGATGCCAAATTCCGGACGATAACCAAGATGAATGAGTAAATCGCCGGTTAAACTTTCAAATAGTTCAATCTGTCTTCTCGTCAATTCGTTCTTCCATGCATCGACTCGTTTTTCATCAGGCATGGTACCGACAAGAGTATGTTGCTGTGCAGTGTATTTAGGCGCCTTAAATCCATCTGCAACCGCCATAGACGGCTGGTATTCCATATCCAAGAAAGAGCAGATGTTCTTCAAAGTCAAAACTGGTTGCACAACAAGATCCTCATATTTGATCCTAAGAACCCTCTTTTCCCCTAATGAAGATTCAGAGGCCAGACCATACCCTACATTTTCTGCCCACCAATGCGCAGCTGTCACTATAGTAT
>WGFD01000086.1 GCA_015492395.1 Deltaproteobacteria bacterium
ATTCCAGACACATAATATTGCCGGAGGTCGGAGGCAAGGGACAGGAGAAGCTCCTCGAGAGCAAGGTATTCGTGCTCGGCGCGGGGGGACTCGGCTCCCCCGTCCTTCTCTACCTGACGGCCGCCGGTGTCGGAAATATCGGAATAGCGGATGGAGACTGCGTGGACCTGAGCAACCTGCAGAGGCAGGTGATACACAACAACAACAGGATAGGCATATCCAAGGTACTCTCGGCAAAGCAGACGATAGAAGAGCTCAACCCGGACGTAAAGGTGGATGTGTATAACGAGCGGCTCAACGCCGACAACATCTGTGAGGTCATACGCAACTATGACCTCTTGCTCGACGGAAGCGACAACTTTCCGACAAGGTACCTGATGAATGACGCGGCCTTCTTCGAGAAGAAACCGCTGATATCCGGAAGCATGTTCCGCTTCGACGGTCAGGTCACCACCTTCAACTCCGCTGAAGGGTATCCGTGTTACAGGTGCCTCTATCCCGAACCACCGCCGAAGGGCCTCGTCCCAAGCTGTCAAGAGGCCGGTGTTCTGGGCGCCCTCGCGGGTGTAATCGGTGTGCTGCAGGCAGTGGAGGCCGTAAAGGAGATCCTTCACATAGGGGATCCGCTTGCCGGCACCCTGCTTATATTCGATGCGTTGAAGATGACATTCCGGAAGGTCAGGGTTATGAAGGACCCGGAGTGCGCGTTGTGCGGTGACAAGGCCACCATAAGAGAGCTGGTAACGTATGAAGAAACATGTGAACTGCAGGCGGCACGGTGCGGCAATTGATGCGCCCCGACGCACAATAGATCCAGATAATATGGAAAAGTCTTACCTGCAAAATCCGGCCCTTCTCAAGATCGAACTTATGCTCCGCGGAACCAGGGTTGATCCCGGGGCATGGGACGCGGTCGGAACGAGTGGAGACTTGGAGGGTGTGGCCGACGGTATAGACATAGAGCTGTCGCATAAAACCCCCGTTAATGTTCCATGCAAGGAGGATTTCACCAGAAACTCACCCTATCTATTGAAGTCCGAGGGTGGACGCTTTCATATCACCGATGGCCGTGACAGGGTAGAGGTGGGTATCATACGTAAACCTCGGTTTTATACAAGGAAGACAACCACAGGGATTCCCTTCTCCAGGATCGGAGTTGTGCATGGAAGCTATGTGGCGATTACCCCTTCAAAACGGTGCGATTTCTTTAATAGCGATGTGGAGTGCAGATTCTGCGCCATGGACCTGGACGGTTCAACCGGGCCAAGCGCAACATACTCCGTCGACGAGGTACTGGAGACGGTAGAGGCGGCTCACCGGGAAGACAGGGCGAACTCCATATACCTCTCCATAGGCTTCAGCGATGGGCCTGATGGCGGGGTGGAGTTTCTGAAGCCATACATCAGGGCCATCAAGAAACACTTCAACAGTCTCCTGGCCGTGGAAGCCCTTCCGCCCGAAGACAACGGATGGATAGATGAAACTTACGCCATAGGCGTCGATTCCGTGCTCTACAACCTGGAAATATACGACCGGGAATTATTTGACACGATATGTCCTGGAAGGGCGAGGCTCATAGGCAGGGACAGGTATGTTGAAGCGCTGAGGTATGCCGCCACCGTATTTCCGAACGGCACGGTAGCCTCCCACCTTCTGGTCGGTCTTGAACCACCGGGGTCAACGGTAATGGGCATCGACCTCTTGACCAGCATAGGGGTCATCCCCATCCTGCCTATTTACAGGCCCTCTGCCGGCAAGGCCGTGAGGATCGAACCACTCACGACCGAGGTGATAGCCCCTGTATACGGCCACCTCTACAGGGCCGTAAAGAAGAACGGTATAAGTATGAACTGGGTCAGGGACATAAGCATAATCACCACGCCGCTTGAGGCGAGATTCCTTACTAAAGAGAAGAAAGAGGGATTGGATGCAGCCATCCAGAGCATCTATAATACGAAGATCGGATTAAAGGCGGCATGGGGATTGGCTACTTTAAGAAGAAAGCTTAGGGTCAGGAAGACGGAAGAATCCCTGGATCATCCAGACATATAGTGAGATAGCCAATGCCGGTTGAGATAGATCGACGACCTCTTTGGCTCCTTCTCTTGGTAAAGGGGACAAGGCTGCTGCTCCTGCTGTCTCTTGCGCTTCTATTCTGGTTTATAGTCGCAATAGACCCTCCCCAGGGGCTTTCGCCGGCCGGCAAGAATGCCATAGCCATCTTCATTGTATGTCTTTCGCTGTGGATTACGAACCTGATTCCACTGGCTGTAACCAGTATATTAGCCATCATCATGGTGCCGCTCTTCGGCGTCCTGACCGAAAAGGAGACTTACTCCCTCTTCGGCAACGAGGCGGTCTTCTTCATACTCGGCGCCTTTATACTAGCCGGGGCGGTCATGCGTTCCGGTCTTGGCAGCAGGGTGGCCACCATGATAATGAAGAGGTTCGGGGGCTCTTCCACGGGTCTTGCAAGGAGTATATTCCTCCTCGCGGCCGTCCTTTCCTTCTTCATTTCGGAACACGCGGTTGCCGCCATGCTCTTTCCCATGGTGCTGGAGATAGCCAAGGCGCTCAAACTCAGGCCGGGAAAGTCCAATTATGGCAAGTTGCTCTTCATATCACTTGCCTGGGGCTGTATAATAGGTGGCGTGGCAACCTTCCTTGGGGGGGCCAGGGTCCCCCTGGCCGTGGGCATATTGAGGGAGACCAGCGACAAGTCCATCGATTTTCTGGACTACTCCCTGGCCGTACTGCCGGTCGTGGTGATCATGCTCACAGTAGGGTACTTCGTGCTTGCAAGGCTCTTTCCGGTGGACATAGAGGGGATAGAAGAGGCCCAGGAGGTCCTCCTGAAGAAGCTCCAGGGAATGGGAAAGGTAAGCTACAATGAATATGCCGTTGGGATCATCATGGGTCTCACCTTCCTGGCGTGGTTCTTTCTCGGCAGGGCACTGGGCCTGGCGCTCATCGCTTTGGCCTCCGTAGTCACCCTATTTGTCTTTAAGCTCGTGCGCTGGCGCGATATCGAAGAGTACGTAAATTGGGGTATCATCTTGATGTACGGAGGTGCTATAATATTAGGCTCAGCTCTCGACAAGAGCGGAGCGGCGAGGTGGATGGCGGATATGACCATCCAGAACTGGGCGGAGACCCCTCTGATGGTGGTTGCGCTCTTCTCACTGGCGACGCTCATCCTCACGGAAGGGATGAGCAATGCGGCGGTGATAGCGGTATTGATGCCCGTAGGGATAGGGATGTCGGGAAGCTTTGGCATGGACCCGGTTATCGTGACGTTGGCGATAGCCATCCCTGCCGGGCTGGCCTTCGCACTGCCCATGTCCACCCCCGCCAACGCCATAGCCGTGTCTTCCAACTACGTGAATGTAAAGGATATGGCAAGGGCCGGTATAATCATGAGTATCACATCGTGGATAGTATTCAATCTGGTTGCAAGGTTTTACTGGCCTATCATCGGCCTTAAGTTCTAACGTGACATGAAGGATATATTGCTCATACTGCCGACATCCAAGACCTCTAACGAGGCCGTCGACTTTGCCATCAGGAAGGCAAAGGAGATCGGCGGCGCATTGACGGTCCTGTACATACTCGACACCGCCATGGCCGATGAGGTCTTCGACAAATTCACCGACATAGGCTTCATAGGTGACAAGCCGTCCTCGCAGCTCACCGAGGCCATAATGAAGGAGTACAGGCAACGGGGATACGAGTTGCTCGGCGCAGTCCAGATAAAGGCCATGGAGGCGGGCGTCCCATTTAATCCAATAACACTCCACGGTGACTTTACGGAGTGCGCCATGAAGGTCATAAACGATATAAAACCGGTTATGGCAGTGACTGTCAGGGAACGGCTTTCGGGATTGTCGCGTTACTTCTCGACCTCGTCCATCAACGAACTGCAGGACAGCGCTCCGTGCGAGGTGGTATTCTTCGACGAAGATTGATAAACCCGTAAAAAGTCGAAGATAGGGACGGCACAGTAAAAAGCTCCGGATGTAAGGCGAGCGAATCCTGAGGAATAACCTCCCTGCCGTATCGCGGGCAGGGGCGTGCTGAGACGTACGCCGCAGCGGCCTGTCCGCGCACAGGTGGGTAAAGGATGAAGCATAACACAGCAGATTGACCTTTTATGAAGCCGTCAAGATTAAATACAGAAAGGAGTGATATATGTCAGAAAGAAAGAGTACGAACATTACATGGCACCATGGGAAGGTGTCTAGGGAGGACCGTGTAAACCTCCTGAAGCAGAAGGGTGTCACACTATGGTTTACCGGCCTCTCCGGATCGGGCAAGTCCACTATCGCCTGTGAGCTTGAACACGCGCTCCTGGAAAACGGGCACCACAGCTACGTGCTGGACGGGGACAATATACGCCATGGACTCAACAAGGACCTCGGCTTCTCTCCACAAGACAGAACGGAAAACATCCGCCGTATCAGCGAAGTGGCCAGGCTCTTCTGCGACGCGAACACGATCACCCTCACGGCCTTCATATCCCCATACCGTGAAGACAGGGACAGCGCCAGGAAGATACACAAGGAAGGTGAATTCCTGGAGATATACGTTAAGTGTCCTCTGGATGTATGCGAGGAGCGCGACACAAAGGGGCTTTATAAGAAGGCCCGGGCCGGCGAGATCAAGGAGTTCACCGGCATCTCGGCCCCTTATGAAGAGCCGCTTACCCCTGAGATCACGCTCGACACCTCGGCCCTTTCACTGGAGGAGTGCGTGAGGACCATACTTGCATACCTCGAGAATAACGGGTATATAAGATTTAGCTGAGGCAAAAATCACATGATCAGGATAGAAGACCTTTCCACTGAGCAGCTAGAGTCCCTCAATCATATGGGCGCCGAGGAGATGATAGTGTGGGCCTTCGGTAACTATGGCAAGAGAGCGGCCATAGGCACCAGTCTCCAGATATCGGGCACGGTGATAACCGATATGGCAAGCCGCCACTTCAAGGACTTCAGGATCTTCACCGTCGACACACAGCGTCTCCATCCGGAGACCTATGAGGCGATGGAGCAGATCGAGAAACATTACAATATAAAGATAGAACGCTTTCTGCCGGACCCTGAAGAACTGAAGAAGATGGTGGAGAGGTTCGGCGAGTACCTCTTCTTTATAGACAAGGCGAAGCAGGAGTACTGCTGTGAGATCAGAAAGGTGGAACCGAACCGGCGCGCACTGGCCACCCTCGATGTGTGGATAACCGGGCTCAGGCGAAACCAGTCCGAATACAGGAAGAAGGTAGAAAAGGCGTCGATCATAGATGAAGCCGGAAGGAAGATTCTCAAGCTCAATCCCCTGATCGACTGGACCCTTCAAGAGATATGGGCCTATATCAGAAAGAGGAACCTTCCTTACAATAAGCTGTACGACCAGGGTTACGACAGTATCGGCTGCATAATATGTTCCACACCAGTCCTGAAGGGCGAGCCGCCGCGCTCAGGCAGATGGAGGTGGTTCAATATACTCAAGGAAGACGACAAGAAGGAGTGTGGAATACATGCGGAGTGATGCCCTCAGGCCGAGGGTCTTCGGGACACAGACAGCCCCCGCATTTGACAGGGGCCGCGACAGGAAAAATCAAACCTAAGGAGGTATATGTTGCAAGAGACGATCGAACCACATGGAGGAAGACTGATCAACCGGATACTGGAAGGAAAAGAGAGAGAAGATCTGAAGGAGAAGGCGGCCGGCCTGAAGGCGGTCACACTTACCGACCGTGAGATCTCCGATCTCAACATGATAGCCATAGGGGCCTTCAGCCCCCTTGAAGGGTTCATGGGCGAGGATGACTACAACAGTGTGATGGACAATATGAAGCTATCCAACGGACTCCCCTGGACCATTCCCATAACACTGTCGGTTACGGAGGACGAAGCCGGCGCCTTGAACGAAGGAAACGATATAGCCCTCACGGACGGAGGAGGCACAATCCTCGCGATACTGCACCTCGCCGAGAAGTTCAAACACAACAAGGAGAAGGAGGCCCTCCAGGTATACGGCACCTCGGAAGACAAACACCCCGGGGTCAAGAAGATCTACGAGATGGGCAGTCTCCTCCTGGGAGGTAAGGTATCCGTCGTAAACAGACCCGCGCACAACGACTTTTTGGAACAGCGCCTCGATCCGGCGGAGACCAGGAAAATATTCAAGGAGAAGGGCTGGAAGAGGATCGTCGGTTTTCAGACAAGAAACCCGATACACAGGGCCCATGAGTACATCCAGAAGTGCGCTCTGGAGACCGTGGACGGCATCATGGTCCACCCGCTGGTAGGTGAGACAAAGGCCGATGACATACCGGCGGAGATTAGGATGAGGTGCTACAAGGCGCTGCTGGAGAACTACTATCCAAAGGACAGGACACTACTGGCAGTCCTCCCGGCGGCGATGCGTTATGCCGGTCCCAAAGAGGCCATATTCCATGCTCTAATGAGGAAAAACTACGGCTGCACGCACTTCATAGTTGGAAGGGACCACGCAGGCGTGGGCAACTATTACGGCACATTCGACGCCCATTACATATTCGACGAGTTCGATCCGAAGGAGATCGGCATAACTCCTATGTTCTTTGACTATACATTCTTCTGCAAGAGGTGCGGCAGCATGGCCTCATACAAGACATGTCCGCACGACGCAAGCGAACACATCACCCTATCCGGAACCAAGGTACGTGAGATGCTCAGGGCCGGCAAGATGCCTCCACCGGAATTCTCCAGGCCGGAGGTGGCCCAGATACTCATAGAGGCCATGAAGGGAGATACGTAGCAGGACAACTGCAAGGGGCACAGTAGTAAAGTTAGTCACTGTGCCCCTACATCTTCATCATGACGGAGGCCGGCTATCTAAGCACCTCTATACCGTTAATGACTCCATTAACACCCCAGACGTACCACGTATCGCTCTCCGACGCCCTCTTTTCGATATCATCCCTGACAGTACCCGTAAGAGTAACCTCCCAGTCCTTGACAGAGACCGATATGGAGCTTGCATCGACCAAGCTGTCCTTTTCCAGCACCAGTTTGACCGCATCCATGAGCTCTTCATCCGTATCGTCCTGAGGGGGCTGTACATCGAGACTATTTATCACCTCGACACTCCCCGGAACCCACCATGCAAGGACGCCGGCAAGGCGTTTGTGTGTAAGCGAAGGGACGACCCCTTCCAGATCTACAACACCATCTCCAACCTCCACAATGATTGAAGAGGCATCAAGAGATGGCTCCTCGGTAAGGGCGTCGAGCAGGTGCTTCCTGATCTCCTTATCGCCCATCTCCTTGGAGGGGCTCACCCTCAGCCTGTCAATGGTCCCCCGCACGCCCGGCAGAGACATGGAGTGCAAGAGCACCCTCTTCTTTATGCGTATATCATCCACGGTGCCTTCAAGGAGTATGGCATCCCCGTCCAAATCCACCTGTATGTGCCCTCTTACAGGATCTACATGCAGATCCCCTGTCATGAATGACTTTATATCATTGATTATCTCAGCCTTATCCATAACCACCCATTGCGACGCACCTAGGATTCAGATACCAGGATTGAAGCTCACTGCAGCAAGCTGCCTGCCTGCCTGTCAATCCTGGCAGACAGGTGATCGCGATGCATGTTCACAACTTTGTATAGAATATACTACCCGACCGGAGAGAAGTCAAATGTGTAGTCTATAACGAACTTCTTCACACCCTTCAGCTTGGAGAATCTCCAGCGGTATATCCTCTTTATGATGGCCTTCTCAAGCTCAGGAGCGCTCAGGGTGGATGAAACCATCGTAACGTCGGCAACGTTTCCTTCCGGATCTATGGTCATCCTTACGGTAATCTTACCGATCAGTGTGGGATCTTTTCTCAGGGCATTATTGTAAAGGTACTTCAAGCCCCCTGAGTACCTGCGAACCGCATTGTAAACGGCGGCCTCGTTCCTGGCAGCCTCGTCACTCCATGCCTTGCCGGACTTTTTTCGCGCCTTCTTCTTTACCAGGACGTCCTTCTTCTCCTTGATGATCTCGTCCACT
>WGFD01000087.1 GCA_015492395.1 Deltaproteobacteria bacterium
ATAAGATCAGCACTTGCCCGGCGCCCTGAATGAGTTAAAAACATGCTAAAAGGCAGTCAAAGGGGGCTGCCACACTTTAGGCGGTGGATTTGGGTTGCAAGGCCGGGTTGAATGGTTGTACAAATAAATGCATGGACGAGATCGTTAAGATATGTCCGGAATGTGATGCAGAATACTATCCGCACATTGATACCTGCAGGAATTGCGAAGTAAAGCTTCTGTTTCCGGAAGAGATATCCAAAGGTGGAGTCGCATCAACCGATGCGATTCGGGATGGTTCACTGATCTGCGTCGAAGAAGGGGACCTTGTATGGCTCAAGGAACTCAGGACGGTTGTGGAAGCCGCCGGCATGCGTTGCGAACTCCTGCCTGCGGATTGCGGTAATGGGACCTGCCAAGGTAATGATGTCTTCGGACTATTCATTCCTCAGTCGGATGAAGAGGCGGCATGCGGTGTGTTGGGGAGGTATTGGGAGAGTCTTCATCCGGAGATTATGGATGCGAACAGGAGGGCCGATCAGGGTCTCTGCCCGGGCTGCAGCTTGTCCCTGGCAGCCGTACCGGGACGTGGAGATTATTAGTAGTTGCTTTCCTGCCTTCGCTCCCTTCTATCTATCCTTGTCTATGCGGTGTTCGCCCTGTTTACTTGGCCGTTGCGTAAGCGGCATGGCAACTTCCATAGCCGGTATTTCTATTGCCCACCGTACCCTCCTTATTTTGCTGTATGCTCGAAGCTTCTCCTGGTAGTGTGCTCGCCGGCTATATTTAATTTGTGAGATAGCATGGCGACAGATTGACTTACATGGGAAATTGGTCTATATAGAGAATATAGCGATGCAAGTCGCCCTCTTGCCGCCGAAGAGTTCATCTGCGGTGTCGTTGCGGCTTGTCACTGCGGCGTACGCGCCATGTATGCCTTACTCATAGTTTGTCGACGCATTGCATACGGAACTTCTTGAGTAGCCTGGTGAATTATGGCGGTTTCTCCGCAAACTGTCGGGAGAGATGAAGGTGCTGTCCTTGTTAGAGTTTTTATTTACAGTTATAGTCGCGATAGCGGCGGCATATTGGGCATTTGTGAAGTGGACGGGCGAACGTGAGAAGGACCGCGAGGATCGCGAAAGGGAGCGGGAGAGGGAACTTGCAGAACGCGAGAGTGAGCGCGAAAAAGAGCGGAAGAGGTTGGCTGCGCTCTATGTGAATCCGTTTCTTTTGGCGTGTCAGGAGTTGCAGAGCCGTCTTTACAATATACTTGATAGGAAGGGTCTGCAAGTGCTGAAAGAGCGTTATCCGGATGCGAGCTATGCGGAAGAGACACTCTATTATATAGCCGAGTACTTTGGATGGCAGTGGTCTATCTATCGTTACAGCCCTTATGCGCAGGATCGGCGGATCATCCAGATTACGGAGGCGATACGCGATATCTTTGCGACGGACGCGATAAGACCCGGCCCCTTCTGCTTTTTTCGTTTAGAACAGAGAAACCTGGGCCAGTTGGTGATGAAGCGGGCTGCCGGGGAAGTTGGCGGTGAGTTTAATGTCATTCCATACCACGAGTTTCAACATAAACTGAAAGAGAGCGGCCTTGCGGCCCATCCGTCCTTTGACTCCACCCTTGCCGCACTCCGCGACGCGAACGGCATAGAAGACATAGAGGTCCCCGCCCGCCAGCGGTTGGCCAGGGTCCAGAACCATCTGGTCGAACTCTTGGCCTATCTGGAAGAGAAGGAAGGCATCTCGCTCTTCTTCTCGGACAGACATAAGAAACGCTTGAAGGCTAAGATTCCAAGGACCAAAAGGTAGCATGGAAGAGGGGGCGTACTATCCGTACCGGCAATAAAATGTGAGATCAAAAGCGGATTAGACGCCGGACCGGTTGAAGGACGAAGGGAACAGGTCTTTGAGATCCGTGGTTTGACAAAGATCTACGGCATAGGTGGTGTCGAGATACATGCGTTGCGTGGAGTGGACATGGACCTGTATTCCGGCGAACTGCTGGTATTGCTGGGTCCGTCCGGCAGTGGAAAGTCGATCCTCCTCAATATCCTCGGTGCTCTGGATACGGCTACATCCGGCCGTGTTACCTGCCATGGACAGGACCTGACAGTGGTGGAAGACCGGCAGCTTATCGAGTATCGGCGCTTCCATGTCGGTTTCGTCTTCCAGTTCCATAATCTGATCCCGAATCTCACCGCCCTGGAGAACGTTGAGATAGTGACCGAGATTGCAAAGGGACCTATGAGCCCTGAAGATGCCCTGAGTCCGGTAATATTTCTGGGAGTGGCCGTATTCTTTCTGGCGACGCTGAAAGCCGCAAAGGAGGATCTTATTGTGGCCACGGCAGAGGCGGAATATACAGTTTCCGAGTTTGAGCGGATTACGGAGTTGTTCAGCGGGGCGTTCGTATCCGAGGGTGAGATGGAGCAGGCCGGAACCAGGGCGAGGATCGCGCGGGCAAACCGCCGTTCCTCCATGTTTGCCGTGGATGTTGCCCGTTTCGAGTTTGAGGCTGCCAGTACCGCTCTTAAGTAGTCGGCTGTTCAAGGTACGCTTAATGCCGGTCCTCCGGCAACAATATCCGCTTCCGCCGCCGGCCGCATCCTCAGGGTATACCGCGACAGCGAGGGGGTGGTTGGCAAAGGTGATGCCCTGCTTGAGATAGGCGATCCACGTGCTTTGGAGGTGGAGGCAGATCTCCTGTAGGGGGATCGGCGCGCATCGGTCCGGGGACGGGGTGTTATTTGACCGCTGGGGCGGAGAATCGGTACTTGAAGGCAGAGTGAGTGTTTTTGGGTCTGTCGGATTCACAAAGGTGTCCGCCCTCGGTGTCGAGGAACAGAGGGTTCTAGTCATATCCGATATTACATCACCGCATGAGGTTTGGAAGGGGCTCGGCGACGGCTATCGTGTGGAGGCGAGCTTTATCCTGTGGGAGGGTGAGAACATCCTTCAGATTCCCGCCAGCACACTCTTTTGTTACGGTAAGGGTTGAGCCGTCTTCGTTGTGGAAGGTAAAAGAGCCCGCCTACGCACTGTCCAGACCGGCCTCAGGATCGGATTATTCACTCAGATCATATCCCCGGGATTACCGAGGGAGAAGAGGTGATTACTCACCCCAATTGAGGCAAGGTAGCCGTATCCGCCTGCGGTAGTGTGATGTTGTGTGTATGGTTGCGCCACGCACCGGATTACGCCGCCTTTTACTCCTCATCGCACTCACACTCCGATTTCAACCATGACACACTGGAATCAGTATGCACATATGTATATGACGTTGTACACGGGTTATTCAAATATTATATAACGCTTTACCTTTTCGAGCCTTTTCCCTTTTATACCAAGATCTTCAAGGTTGGTGATCCTTCCGTGTCTGCGCACCTTTATGATCCTATTGACCGTATCAGGTCCAAGACCCGGCACTCTGAGTAAGGTCCCTTTTTCTGAGGTATTGAGCTTGACAGGGTAATAGTCGGGATGGTTGTCGGCCCAGATCTCTTTTGGGTCTTTGTCCAGCCTCAGATTGCCATAACCGTTAAAAATGATGTCTTCTTTCTTGAAACCGTATCTTCGAATAAGGTGATCAACCTGATATAGACGATGCTCTCTCATAAACAGGTTTTCAGGATCTGTCGGGTCCGTCTGTTCACCCGGGATGGTTTGATGCCCCAGACCGCGTTGGTAGGCTGAAAAGTAGACGCGCTTGTAGTTCAATCTATCGTACAAACCGAAGGTATATTCTATTATTTCAGAATCACTTTCATCGGAAGCCCCGACAATGAATTGGGTGGTGCATTTTACTTTTGTAAACCTCCCGCCACGCGATGTGAGCCTTCCGAGCAACTTCAATGGATGTATAATGTCACGTGAGTAGTCTTTTTTGTTTGACAATACATTGAAGTGTTTTTTCCCTGGAGTTTCGATGTTCAGTGACACTGCGCTGGCCAAAGATAGAGAGTCTTCAATAGCCGCATCAGAGGCCCCTGGAATGACCTTCAAGTGTATATAACCCCTGAAATTATAGTTGTATCTGAGAATACGGGCAATGGCGTTGACCTTCTCCATCGTATGGTCGGGGTTACGGACAACACCAGAACTCAGGAAGAGGCCAAACGCCTTCTTACTTCTTAGGTATTCCATAAATGTTCCAGCAATCTCTTCCGGCTTGAGCGTACAGCGGTGTATATCCGCTTCAGAGCGTAACGGACAGTACTTGCAGTCACTTGTACACGCGTTGGAGAGGAGCGTTTTAAAGATTATGGAATAACCGCCCTGGGGCAGTGTGAC
>WGFD01000088.1 GCA_015492395.1 Deltaproteobacteria bacterium
GTGTATAAGAGACAGCGCCAATTAAGTGTATAGGGTATAGCGGGTAGCATGATATGCCGATCAATGTATTGCACGTCATACAGGGCAAACACTTCGGCGGCGCGGAGCAGGTAGTCTATGTCCTGGCTAAATGCTTTGAAAAGAGCAGGGTCTTGCCGACGGTGGTATGCCTGTCGGAGGGCTTGCTGCTTAAGAAGCTGCGGGAAGCCCATATTCCATCGTTCTTCATACCGATGCGGTCAAAGAGAGATATCCTGCTACCCATCAGGAAGACCGTCAGGCTCATCAAAGAGAGGGATATAGATATTGTTCACACCCACACCGTGAGGTCCAACCTGATCGGCCGGCCTGCGGCCTTTATTAGCGGTAGAAGGTGTATAACACATCTCCACAGCCCTATATTAAGGGACTTCGCCGACTTGAGGCGCGGACGGATCAATGAAATTATCGATTCGCTTACCAGGCCCCTGGCCGACCGTTATATCTCTGTAAGCCGCAGCCTTAGGGAGGAAATGATACTTAGAAAGATGCCGGCGGACAGGATAGTGGCTATCCATAATGCCCTGGATCTTGAATCGCTGGGCGTCCTGGATAATGGGGGTGATAACTCGAATGGAGGTATAAGAAAGGAGTTCAATATCCCGTCAGATGTCCCCCTCATTGTAGTGGTGGCCCTCCTGAGACCGAGAAAAGGGGTTGATGTCCTTATTAAGGCGATGGGAACAGTATTTAATTCCTGTCCCCGTGCCTGTCTCTTGATCGTCGGCAGCGACGATATATCGGAGGATCCCCAATATGGGGTGAATCTCCGTGTGATGGCCTCCGATCTAGGGATTGAAGATAAGATCATATTTACCGGCTTTCGCAACGATGTTCCGGCGATACTAAGGGAGTCAGACCTCATGGTCCTGCCGTCCCGTTTTGGTGAAGGGCTTCCAATGGTCATACTGGAGGCTATGGCCATAGGCGTACCTGTTGTTGCGTCGGGTATAGAGGGTATACCTGAGGTTATAGAGGATGGTATTAGCGGCTTTCTGGTCGAACCTGAAGATGTTGGGGGATTATCGGATAGGATACTACAGGTACTTCAGGCTCCGGCCATGCTCAAGGGCGTTGCCGATAGAGCCAAGAAAAAGGTATTGACGGAGCTGGACGGAAATACTCAGGCCAGGAAGATAGAAGAGGTTTACCGGGAGGTGTTGGCATGTCAGACTCCGCTGTAGCCGCTGCGGGAAGCCGCCGGACTGCGACCATCTTCGGTGTCTCCATAACAGTCTGCACCCTTGGCGAGGGTATCGATATGTTAGAGGAGATGATCGCGTCTCCCGGATCAAAGCTTCTCGTCCTGGCAAACGCCCATACGTTGAACCTGGCCTATGAACGCGGCGACTACCGGAAGGCGCTACGGGAGGCTGGGCTGGTATTGCGGGACGGCTCCGGGATGAGCTGGGCATTGAGAAGGCGGGGCATTGACCCGCTTCATAATTTTGTGGGCACAGACTTCATACCCGACCTCTGCAGGCATACCGCTCATAAGGGCTACAGGTTCTATATCCTTGGAGCAAGACCGGGGATATCCGAGATAGTGGCAAGTAGACTGGGTTCTATTGCACCTGGTATCACAGTCGCAGGGCACCGCCATGGATACTTCAGGGAAGACGAGGAGGGAGAGGTCATAGATGAAATAAATTCGGCGCATCCGGATATACTCCTGGTGGCCATGGGTAATCCCAGACAGGAGATCTGGATAGCGAAGAACCTTGGCAGGCTGCGTGTGCCGGTATGCATAGGTGTGGGGGCCCTGTTCGACTATATGAGCGGGCAGGTTCCCAGGGCGCCGCAATGGATGCTGAGGGCCGGCCTGGAATGGGTATTCAGACTGCTGGTGGAGCCAAGACGGCTGTGGAGAAGATATGTAGTGGGAAATCCTAAGTTCATCATGAGGGTACTTAGAGAATTACATGAAAAATCTCCACGAGAGTATGGATAAATGGTGGGATATGGTGTACAATATGTGGCAATACCCGCTACTTGAGATATTCTTCCGTATTGTTCAGGTATCCGCTACCGGTGCGGTGTATGAAGATGCACTGTAGGCGAATACCGGCACGAATTTCTTACGTTTGAAGATTTACCGCAGTTTACTGCAAGGAGCTGGCATGGTGGTCTTTCAAGAGATATTAATCCTACCATTAAGTAGAAAGTTAATACCTCTTATCTTCTTCTTGATACTATCCGTCTTATCCTGGAGTAGAACGACTTCTGCCTTTCCGACCATATATCCGGTCGGCACAACGATCCACGACCGCAGTAAGGCCTTTGAAGGCTATACTGTATATAACGCTGGCGCATTGAGCAGGATAATTATGGTGGATATGGACGGGAATGTAGTGCACTATTGGGAGAAGCCGGGTCTGCAATTTGGTTATACGGAGCCGTTATCCAATGGCAATATACTAGTGGATGGAAGATATGAGAACAGTCAGGCCAGGGGGGTATTTGAACTTGACTGGGATGGAAATATCGTCTGGAAGTACTCTAATAGGCGTCATCCCCTATTGCATCATGATTTCGAGAGACTGGGCAACGGGAATACAATGATCCTGTATAGGATGTTCAGGTACGTGCCAAAGATTTCGTCCATACCGATACTCGACGACTATATTCTGGAAGTTAACCCGCAGGGCAAGATAGTATGGAGATGGGATACATATAGACATTTTAACGAGTTTGGTTTCAGTGATGAGGCGAAGGGATTGATTGCTGAAAAAGGCGGGGACTGGGCCCATACGAACTCTATACAGAGCCTGCCGGATAATGATCTCGGCGACCCTAGGTTCAAGAAGGGGAATATACTGGTCAGTCAGCGCCACACGAATATTATCTATATCATAGATAGAGACACCGGGGATATCGTCTGGAAGATCGGCCCAGATGATGCCTTGACCCTTGGGCAGCACGATGCGAAGATGATACCAATAGGGTTTGCGGATGCCGGCAACATACTCGTATTCGACAACGGGTACGAAGGCGGATATCCTCCTGAGAGCAGGTACTATTCGCGTGTAGTGACTATAGACCCTCTCACCAAAAAGATTGTGCAGGAATATGATGCATCCAAATCTGGGTTGCCTCTATGGACTTTTTATAGCCCGGTTGTCGGTGGAGCACAGAGGTTGCGGAACGGAAATACATTGATCGATGAGGGTGTCAACGGCCGTTTTTTTGAGGTCACAAGTGATGGTGAGATTGTGTGGGAGTATATCAATCCGTACTACAAAGAGTCAAATATAAACAGTGTTTACAGGGTGTGGCGGGTTGGGCCGGACTGGCCGTAATACCAGTATGGGGTTGGCGGTATGGATGTCTTCATCATCGTCGACCTTTATTAGGTAGCGAATACAAGAAGAACAATTCCTTATATGTGGAGATTCCTGTGGCTTGCTGCAAAGAGCTTCAATCTTCTCGCCGTGCGTCTTCAAAGAGGAGGAGTAACCGCATTGGATGATATTTACCGATGGTCTTCATAAAAAAACAGATAAAGAACGCGAGGCCATACTTTTCCGGGACCTCGATGAAGACGAAATACCTCTATCTAAGACGGTCCGCACTCCGCCGTTTTACCCATATCAAACCGCGCCAGTTATGGATCGGTGTGACATACAGGTGTCAGTCCAGTTGTCCGCACTGTATCTTCGGGCCGCAACTGAACCGTTGCACGGAAGAGCTGAGCAGGGAGGAGATATGCGCTATTGTCGAGGACGCGAGAAGACTTGGTTTCCTGGAGGTCTTTTACTTCGGCGGTGAGCCCCTTTTGCGTGAGGATATAGTGGACCTTGTGCGGTACTCTAGCGAGAAGGGTCTCCTGACCAGTATCTATACGAATGGGATGCTGTTAACGCGTGAAAAGGCCGTAGAGCTCAGGAAGGCCGGCCTGTTTCTGTGCAATGTATCCCTGGATAGCGCTTCGCGGGATCTGCATGACAACCTCAGGGGTGTGAGGGGCTGTTTTGAAAAGGCGGTCGATGGAATAAGGTATGTGCAAGAGGTCGGGGTGAAGTGCTCCATCTGGACATATGTGAAGAAGCGGGATCTGAAGGAGAATAATCTTGCCGATCTTAAGGGCCTTATAGAGATGGGCAGGCAGTTGCGCGTTTCGAATGTATTCGTGCTATTTCCCATGGCGTCCGGTAACTGGTCCGACGCTACGGAGCATATCCTGACCGAGGCGGAGAGGATAAAGGTTAGGGATCTCTATAATCCGCCTTTGACGGTCCTCGAATTCCCGGATGAGACCACTCACTGCTCCGCCGGCAAGAGGCTGGTCTATGTGGCGCCAAGCGGCGATGTCTCTCCATGTCCGACCATACCGCGGTTTTTTGGAAATATAAACGAGGTCTCCCTTGGCGAGATCCTTAAGAGAATCGAGAGGGGGTTCCTCTCCTCTGCAGGGGGGTACTGCGGTGAGTGCATAATGAACAAGAGCGAGTTCCGTGAGAGCATAGGCATGGATGGATATCTGGATGACGAAAGTGGCGCCGGGCGCCGGGCGGCAAAGTAGGCGGCATCCCCTTGGAAGGGTTTACTTTTGTAATATATGTGGCAAACTGTGATGTATGGGTGTATACTAATGGCCGGGTGGCAGGGGATATCAGGTCCTCTGTGAGAGGTTGTTAATAGAAGGAATACCGTCATAATATTGTGACTACTGTAATCTTAGGTAAGGAGGTGCCTATGAACAATACTATTAAAACGTTTGTCTTTCTCCTTTGCTGTCTGGCTGCATTGCATATCCTAATGGTACCCGGTGCTGATGCAAGTCCAAAAGGACCGGACACGATGCCGGCAAGTGAGCGCAGTGACGCTCTATACGACAGCCTTAAGCCCGGGAATATGGAGGTGGATGAGGATGCTACCGCTGCCGCGGTATATGGGCGGTTGCCGCTTTTCTTCATCAAGAACGATGGGCAGTTGAATGGAGCGGTTGAGTACTATGAGAGGGGGGTAGGCCATGCAACCTTCTTTACAAAGGAAGGGGTCTATCTGTCGCTTTTGGGGGGACAGGACGCAAAATCCGTGCCGGATAAGATGGAAGCCGCAGCCTCCGGCTTTCGTAGACCGGCCAATCGAATCGGCCGCCGGTCTGAAGTGGTAAGGCTGTCCATGCGCGGCGCCAGCGGGGATCCCGAAATCACCGCGGAGGAGAGCCGTGAGGGCAAGGTCAACTACTTCATGGGCAACGATCCGAAAAAGTGGCGCACAAACGTGCCGCTTTACGGCGCTGTAGTCTATCATGAGATCTATAAGGGCGTGGACATGAGGTTCTACGGCAATAACAGTGAGCTGGAGTATGACATAATAGTCAAGCCCGGTACTGATCCGGAATCCGTCATACTCGGCTACGATGGCATCAAAGGATTGAGGATTACGGAGGAGGGTGATCTCGAGGTACTGCTCCGGCATGGCAGGATCCTGCAGAGGAGGCCCTACATCTACCAGGAGATAGGGGGCAGGAGGGTTGAAATCAAGGGGCGGTTCAGGCTCCGGGGAACGGACTCATACGGATTCCATGTCGCTTCTTACGACAAGGACCGTCCGCTAGTCATAGACCCTGTGCTGGTTTACTCCACATACCTCGGTGGAGGGGATGTGGATAAAGGCAAGGGTATCGCCGTTGATTCCTTTGGCAATGCCTACGTGGTCGGGGAGACCTCTTCAACCGACTTTCCGACTACCGGTGTTCCATACGGTGACGCCTGGGGCAGGGCAGTGTTCGTGACTAAGATCAATGCCTCTGGAAACGGTCACGTCTACTCGACCTACTTCGGGGGCAGCGGACTTGATGCCGGCTATGGTATCGCCGTGGATGACTCGGGCAACGCATACGTAACCGGCTATACCGAGTCGTCGGACTTCCCGGTGCAATCCCCGATATACGGCTACTCCGGTAACGGCGACGCGTTCGTGGCCAAGATCAGCGCCTCCGGCGACAGCCTCGTCTACTCAACCTATCTAGGCGGAAGCGGCAGCGACGACGCCATCGGTATCGCCGTGGATGATTCAGGCAGCGTGTACGTAACCGGTTCCACCAAGTCGTCAGACTTCAAGACTACGCCATCCCCCGTATCCGTCTACGCCGGAAACGGCGACGCGTTCCTGACCAAGCTCGACGCCGCTGGTAGCCTCGTCTACTCCCGGTATCTCGGCGGAGGGAATGCAGACAGGGGACACAGCCTGGCGGTGGACGATGGCGGCAATGTCTACTTGACCGGCAGGACCAAGTCCCCCGGCATCGCGACGACGGGTGCGTATGACGAAGGGTGCGGCACCGATGGCAATTGCAACTATGGGACATCCTATTGGAATGATGCCTATATAACCAAGGTCGATGGTACGGGCAACGTTGTATACTGGACATACCTGGGAGGAAGCGCGGCGGATCAGGGCTGCGGGATAGCCGTGGATGTCTCCGGCAACGCGTATGTGGTGGGGCGTTCCGGCTCCAGCGACTTCCCCGTGGAGTCACCCATCCAGGGCCATGGGACATACGCCGGTGGCAACGATGACGCCTTTGTCGCGAAGGTCAGCGCCTCGGGGGCCGCCCTCTCTTACTCCACCTACCTGGGCGGCGCTGGGGATGACACCTGCAGCGGGATCGCCGTTGATGTGTCCGGTAATGCGTATGTCACCGGTTACACTGACTCATCTGACTTCCCGACGCAATCCCCGATCAATGGGTCCAATGGAGGGGGTGAAGACGCCTTCGTGGCAAAGCTGACTACGGACACCACATCCCCCGACGTGACTTCCGTGGCTCCGACGGATGGTTCGATAGATGTCCCGGTCAATTCGGCCGTAATGGTTGAGTTCTCAGAGGCCATGAACCACGAGACCATCGATTCGGCGACCTTTACGGTCTCCGGCCCAGGAGGTAATATCAGTGGAACGATAAGTTACGATCCAGGGACCATGAAGGCCGCCTTTACGCCTTCTTCAAATCTGGAGGGTCTCTCCCTATATACTGCCACCGTCACCTCAGGGGTGAAGGATCTTGCCGGCAACAACATGCCCTCAGACTACTCGCGGGAGTGCGTGACGGCCGTGGGAGCCGCAAGTGGGGGCGCGGACGACAGGGGGGCATCCGCCGGAGGAGGTTGTTTTATAGCCACGGCGGCTTACGGCAGCTA
>WGFD01000089.1 GCA_015492395.1 Deltaproteobacteria bacterium
CCCATATAGCACGAGGCCTTAAGGAGATGGGTTTTGAGATCATGGCTACCGATGGCACCTCACACTTCCTCGGACTCAAGGGAGTCGACTGCGAATTTGTGTACAAGGTCGGGGAAGGCAGGCCGCATATTGTCGACCGGATTAAGAGTGGCGAGGTGGACATGGTCATCAATACATCATTTGGGGCCAAGAGTGTAGCAGATTCATACTCTATCAGGAGATCTTCCCTGGTCCACGGTATCCCCTATTTTACGACTATAGCCGGGGCGAGGGCGGCAATGCAGGGGATAAGGGCCATGATAAAGAATGAGCTTGGCGTGAGGTCTGTCCAGGAGAGATTGGGGAGGAGCATTGCCCTGAAACCGGAGGTTATGGATGTCTGAAATTACGAGATATACCACCCTTTCGGAACTGTTGAAGAAACACCCAAGGGTCATAAAGGAGATATTCCCGGAGCTTGCCATGGAGTGCCTGGAGTGCAAGGCAATAGCGACAGATACCATAGAAAAGGCCGCCTTGAATCACGGGCAGGACGTCGAAGAACTCCTGGAGAAGATAAGGAAGACGATATAGCAACCCTGAAAGCCACTTGATGGTTTCGCCAGGATGACCAAAGACTTAAGACCCATCCTCTCGGATATAGTTGAATCCCTCTTAAAGCCGCTCAACTTTTCAGCCAAGGACGGCTTCGCTCACATCGAATCGGTAAAAGGCCTGGAGTCGCTTGTGCATAACCTTTGCGCCAAGGCCATTCCCCTGTCATCAAAACAGTTAAGAAGAAAGTTTGAGACCCTGAACACTGTATTTTGCGATTATGAGTCCAATGGCACTGCAGAGAAGAAGAGGAGGCTGTCACAGGCGATCAGGACGGTGAATGCCATACGGGGAATGATTGCCGAAGGCGGCGCTGTTGATTTTGGATCCGTAGGATTTAAGGTCTTGGCGGCAAAAGAGGCGAAGGCCGATATCGCCGTCCTGAAGATGCCCCTTGAGAGGGTTCAGGGAATTAGCCCCGGACTTGCGGCCCGTCTTCACAAGAAAGGGTTGAAGACTATCGAGGATGTCCTATACTTCTTTCCTGTAAGGTATGAAGACAGGAGGAGGATAGAGAGTATCGCCAAGGTAAGGCCTGGTGAGAAGGCCGTGATCACTGGGAAGATAGTGGCTTTGGGGGAGGCCTTTTATGGAAGGAGGAGGGTCTTCGAGATGGCCATCGGTGATGGAACTGGGATATTGAAGGCGAAGTGGTTCAACTACCGTCTAACCTACATGAAGCGGTACAAGGCAGGTGAGAGGCTCCTTCTCTTTGGTGAGGTCGGTATCTTCGGAGGGCAAAAGGAGTTTATACACCCTGATCTGGAGAGACTGGACGAGGATGCAACTCTGCACAGAGCGATAGTTCCCATCTATTCCCAGATAGACAACATGCATCAGAAGACGATCAGAAAGATTGTAAGGAATATTGTTCTGAGTTACGCTGGACGTGCGGTTGGCGCCTCCCCCCCCGCTGTGCTGCTAAGGCATGGTTTATTGGAGCTGGGGTATGCCTTGAGGAAGATCCACGTACCTGGAGAGAGTGTGGCGAATGATATCAAAGACTGGCTTCCGAGAAAGAGCGTAGTCTTCGATGAGTTTTTCTGTCTGGAGGCCGGTCTTGCATTGAAGAGGGAAGGGATGCACATGGAGAGGGGGATACCCTTTGATACCGACTCCGGGCTTGTGAGAAGACTATTGAATACCCTCCCTTTCAAGCTGACGAGGGCTCAAGAGAGGGTTGTCGAAGAGATAATGAGCGGAGTTTCATCTGCCCATCCGATGAATAGATTGATACAGGGGGATGTAGGATCCGGCAAGACCATCGTGGCCATTGTGGCCGCGCTTGTAGCCATAGACAACGGTTACCAGGCGGCTTTGATGGCGCCTACGGAGATACTTGCCGAGCAACACTACCTTATGAGCCGCGGGTACCTTGGGGGTATCGGCGTAAGGGTTTCATTAATGACCGGTGATATGTCCAAGAGGGAAAGAGATATTCTTAAGGATGGAATGAGAAGCGGTGAGATAGATCTTGTTATTGGCACACATGCCCTTATACAGGAAGATAGCCAGTTCAAGGCCCTGGGACTTGTGATAGTAGATGAGCAACACCGGTTTGGAGTAGTGCAGAGGGCCTCTTTGAAGAGGAAGGGAATGAACCCGCATATGCTGGTTATGACCGCCACACCCATACCAAGGACACTCACCATGACCGTCTTCGGTGATCTCGATGTCTCAGTGCTGGACGAACTTCCCCCGGGCCGGAAGGAGGTTCTTACGAAGGTATTCCGGCAAAGGGAAAGCATGAGGGTTTACGATATCGTGAGGGGGGAGGTGCGGAATGGAAGACAGGCGTTTATCGTATATCCACTGGTAGAGGAGTCAGAGGATCTACAGTTGAGGGATGCAAAGAACATGAAGGAGCATCTGGCGAAGGATGTATTCAAGGAATTCAACGTGGGACTCCTTCATGGCAAGATGCGTGGGGAGGAGAAGGAGGCTGTAATGAGATCTTTGAAGACTGGAGAACTTGACATACTCGTGGCCACTACTGTAATAGAGGTCGGTATAGATATTCCCAATGCCACCGTTATACTCATAGAGCACGCGGAGAGATTCGGCCTGGCCCAGCTCCACCAGATGAGGGGGAGGGTGGGAAGG
>WGFD01000090.1 GCA_015492395.1 Deltaproteobacteria bacterium
AGAACTTTTGGGCACGTGGTTTCTATGTGTCTACAGCGGGTCGAGATGAGGATATGGTCAGAGAATATATAAGAAGCCAGGGGATAGAAGACCAACGCCTCGATCAGTTGCAGATAATTGAGTAAAAAGGTGGAAGCCGGCCACCTTTAGGTGGCTAATAAAAAACCGCTTTGAGCGGTTCACAAAAACAAGCCTCCGGCTTTGCCGGAGGTCACTGACTGACTCCAGGGAAAAACGGTATTGCGGAGTGTGTAGAACAATTTGCCGGTGAGAAGCATCAACCTCTGTGGAGTCTCTTCTTGCAGTAGAGGATGCTGCTTACAAGTACCAGGCCAATACCCATGAGAAGCACGCTCGACGGCTCAGGGACTGCGCTGTAGGTGATGGTCAGATCGGATGTCTTTACATAAAAGTCTCCATAAAGGGATACTAGGTAAAAGGTGGCCTCTCCATCAGCAAGATAGTCAACATTGAGGTTGAAGGCATACGCGCCTGAGTCCACCTCGCCAAGGACCCATTCGCCGCTGTCACTCCACCCCAACGCTATCTCCAGCATTTCAGGGGAGGTGTCAAGCTCATTGTCGAATATAGTCACCGATAAAACTGCGCTATCGATGCTGGCATAGGTGGCGCCGAGTTGATCATCGAAGTGGTGAGTCCATCCAACGTAATCATACTGCGTCTTTCCGTTGGAGCCGATGTATGGCCCCTCCAGATAGTCCACATCCCCGGTGCCGTGACCGACATAGTCCTCAGACGAATCCGTCCCAGTGCTTGTAAAGACTACCGTATCGGTAAAGGTTATGGAAGACGCGTTTGCCATACCATTAACCCCGAAGACCGAAGCTATCACAAAGAGTATTACCAGACTCCTTTTCATCTCCCACCTAAATAATGATAAAATACCTCATACTACTTTACAAGTATCTACTTTCCTTAGTAGTATAGGCATAAAACATGCCATATCTTTTGGAGCAGGTAACTGCTTGTTTTACTTTAATAATGGGGTATATGTTTATAAGATTGAACGGTGTATGTGTAAGAAATATGGACATAGTCCCGGCCACAATATCCTACATCTCCCAAGAAAGACTAGTGATATCGAGTAGTATGGCAGGAACACCGCTCTAGATTAGAATGTAAAAAATATAGACGCTTATATTTGCCATTATCTCGGTGCTGCCAAGAAAGACTTTGTAAGACAATAAGTTGGCACCATTTTGGGTTTAATATTGTGTACAAATATTGGACAGATCTGCTTTTACGCCGGAATACAGGCGCCGAGTATCAAGAGTTCTCTTATTGTAATAATGGTGGGTAAGCCCTGATTTTGCTTATATACCATTATTATGGTATGTTCATGGATAGGGGGGAAGCCTTTATCCCACCTTATTTCGACGAGGCGGGAAAGGATGTATTCGCCATCCGTACATCAATGGGAAAGATATTTACCCTATTGTTGATCCCATACTTGATAATGTCTAGTTAATAAGGCCTATGGATCCCCTGCGTTCCAGACTAAGGATATATCTCCTCTTCTTCATCACGGTTATGGCCCTCGGTGTCTTCGGTTTCATGACGGTCGAAGGCCTTTCCTTGTCGGATGCGCTTTACTTCAGCATAGTCACCATTGCAACCGTGGGGTATGGGGATATCCACCCTTCAACCGGCGCGGGAAAGGTCCTGGCCATCCTGCTTGTCGTGATTGGTGTGGGTGTGTTCCTTGGAGTGATAGCCAATGCGACGGAGATGATGCTGAACAGGAGGGAGAAGCAGTTGAGGAGGGAAAAGGTTCATATGGTGATAAGCGTTTTCTTCAGTGAGATAGGCAGGGGATTGATAGCTTTCTTCGCTGAGTGCGACCCCCTACCCTGGATGCTATTAGAAGAGAGATGACCGTAAATGACAGCTGGACCGACCAGGACTTTTCGCGCCTGCACATCGCTCTGAATGGATACGAATACACCATCGACATAGAAGATGTGAATATGGTGGAGTTCAGCGCTTTTCTTCGCGACAAGAAGGATATACTGGTACGATTACTCGAGAATCCTGTGCTCTTGGAGCACGAGTCATTCTCGGTCCTCTTGATGGCAATCTTCCACTTGGTCGATGAATTCTCTCACCGTAGTGCGGTGACCGACCTTCCAGACTCCGACGGGGCGCATATAGCGGGGGATATGAAGCGCGTATACGGCCTTCTAGTAGAGCAGTGGTTGAACTACATGAAGTATCTGAAGGACAACTATCCGTACCTCTTCTCACTTGCCGTCAGGACGAACCCCTTTGATAAACAGGCATCACCGATAGTGAGATAGTTGATGCAAGCTTCCGTTCCCACTTTGCATGTACGGCCACGGAGTCATGCGTTCTTGAGGTATTTGAAGGCATCCGCGGTTTCTTGACATAGAGATGTGACCTTGTCTCGGTTCAGGTTGAGATAGTTCATTATCTCTTCGTCAAGTCCATTGTCCACCCCTTTGAATATTATGCCGTCGGAGAACTGGATGAGTGCTACTATCTTCTTTGTATCTCCGGCTTCTTGATAGTTATGGTGGTATAGGATCATCTCTTGGATGGAATCGGGAAAGTGCCATTTCCGTGCAATGAGGGCGCCGATATCCGCATGGTTCTCATCCAGCAGTTTCTCCAACTGGTCATCATCTATGATATTCTCTCCTATCAGGTTCAAGATGACGGTCTTCCCCAGATCGTGCAATAACCCACCGAGAAATGCCTCTTCCGGGTCTTCACCGCACTGTTCGGCAAGGTTCTTGCTCAGAAAGGCGGTCAATATCGCATCATCAAGAACGGCCTGGATCCGTTCCTTTTGGCTTGGCGACACTATCATATCTTTGAGCTTGACAGCGGTTACGATGTTCATCAACTCCTTCATGCCTATCCTGGCGATCGCGGCGTGTAAGGAGTCTATCTTCCCTGCACCTGCATAGAATGGAGAGTTTGCTATCTTGAGTATCCTGGTGGTGATGATCTGGTCGGACATCAGTATCTTTGTGGCATCACGAAAGGTTGATCTTTCATCTGATATTATACGTTGTAACCGGCTGATGGTGTCCGGAAGGGGTGGCAGGCGAAAGTCCTCCTTAGACAGTGTCTCCCTAAGCCATCCAATGGTGTCAGTATCTCTATCATTGTCACGCTTCAGTTCGTCTACCTTACGAACCGATTCAAAGATGAGATGTCCGGTGCAAAGTCTGACAGGCCCGTTTTTTACTATCTCCGGGAGGGGGGTGTAGAAGGAGAATGAGCCTTGGGTGGATGAGAAGAGTTCAATCAGTATCTGTTGTGCCAGCCGGGATAGCATATCGCGCAACGTGTCCGGTGAGAATACATTGTTTTTCAAGAGATACTCTGTGAAGCAGATCCCCTCAATGGCGCTGCCCTCCAGCGCCGCCCTTAGTTCTTCTTTGGTTAGATGCCCTGCGCTCACCAGGAATTCCCCGAAGCGCTGGCCTCTCTTCTGTGATGAGACGAAGATGATCTCTCCGTCTTGAAAGTAAAAGGTCTTGCTTGTCTCCGTCCATGTTATGTTCAGTATGCCGGTTTTCCTGTTGGCCTCCAGCCACTGCAGAAGGTCATAAACCGGCATAAATTCAATTTCACCTTTTAGTATTAACCTTACGTTACGGGGCTTCATCTAGGCATACCATTACACGTCTTGGGCTAGTGCCGGTCGCAAAGCGGCCGTCGTATTCTATATTTAAGGA
>WGFD01000091.1 GCA_015492395.1 Deltaproteobacteria bacterium
GCGCACAGCGTAATGAAAAATGACTCTTAACCTTAATGCGGGAATGAAGGCTTTGGCTCTGGGGCAATCCTGGACAAAGAAGCGGCTGAAGGCTGTCCGTTTCAAACTGATCAACCTTCCCGCAAGGATAGTAGAGCGGTCAAACAGCTTGTGGATAAGAGTGTCTGGAAATCATCCATCATTAGAGTTGTTGCTGTCGATGCGGAGCAAGATAGCGGCGCTGGTTCCGGCTCCATCGGGATAGGAGCAGAGAGTTTTAAGAGGAAAAAGAGGAAACAACGGGATAGGTGCGTCTAAGATCAATCAAAATGGTGGATTGCAGGTTAAGGGAATAAGATCAGCACTTGCCCGGCGCCATGAATGAGTTAAAAACATGCTAAAAGACAGTCAAAGGGGGCTGCCACACTTTAGGCGGTGGATTTGGGGGAAGGTCTACACTTCACGCAGATATTTTGATATATTATGCATAGGAAGGTAGGCCGGGTATGAAGGTACTTTGCATCGATGTAGGTATGGGTACACAGGATATTCTTCTCTTCGACTCGGAGAAGAGACCGGAAAACTGTATCCAGTTGGTGATACCTTCCAGGGCGGCGCTGGCCAGCAGGACAATGCAGACGGCCATCATAGAGGATAGGGATATCCTCTTTACTGGTCCTGCCATGGGTAGTTTTTCTTTAGGGACTGAGTTTGAGTCTTATGTAAAGAGAAGGAGTGTGTACGCGACGGAGACTGCCGCGGTGACCTTCGACGACGACCCGGAAGCGGTCACTGCCACGGGAATCAAGGTGGTGGCGGAGGATGAGGCCCTTCGCCTCAGGAGGAGTGGCATGCTCCACTTCGAGATGGGGGACGTAGACCTTGCTGGAATTACAGGGGCCATCGAGGGGTTTGGTGAGAGGGCCGACTGGAATGGCATAGCGGTTGCGGTCCAGGATCACGGGGCGGCGCCGGGATCGATGAGTGACAGGGAGTTCAGGTTTCGGAACTACCGCCGGCTCTTGGAGAACGGCGCCGGTTTGCCGGACTTCTGCTACAGGACCGGTGAAATACCCGGATATCTTACGAGGATGAAGGCCGTGGCTGAGTCCCTCGCGGGTGTGCATAATTTGCTCCTTATGGATACCGGGATTGCCGCCGTACTCGGCAGTCTTGAGGACGAGAGGGTCGCTCAATCCTGGAGGAAGCTGCTTGTAAATGTGGGCAACGGCCATACCCTTGCGGTGCTCATGGATGGGTATGAGATAATAGCGTTGTATGAACACCATACCTCCATTCTGAGGAGGAGAAATGAGGGGGACCCCGGATCACTCCACGATTATATAGGGGGGCTTCTGGACGAGGGGCTTACGCACGACGATGTCTTTTCAGACGGAGGACACGGTCTTTATGTACGCGAAGGTGCCACTCATGAGGCTATCGAGATAAGGTCGGTCATCGGTCCTAACAGATTCCTTCTTGGGGGCGAAGGTTTTTACCATCCCTCCCCGCATGGCAATATGATGCTTGCGGGTTCATACGGCCTTTTGAGAGGTTACGAGATGAGGTACGGGTTGGACCGCCGATAGGCCCCTCTGTAACTGTTCTCGTTGAAATAAGTGGTATGTTGATTAATCCTAGAGAGTTTTGCTAAGATATAGGGCCGTTCGGACAGATAGAGATGCGTGGCGGGCGAAGTCCCCTCCCCTTGCAGCATTTGGATAGCGGAAGATGGATCGACTCAAACAGCGTATAATCGGTATTACCGAGGAGCTTGCCGGGATAGTCGTAAAGTACAGGAGGGAGCTCCACAGCCATCCGGAGCTGAGTGGTATGGAAAAGGAGACCTCCGCCTATGTGGCGGCGGTGCTCGAGTCTAACGGCATCGAGGTCAGGAGGAATGTAGGGGGTTATGGGGTTGTCGGGCTCATAGAGGGAAAGGGGGAAGGCGGGACCGTGGCCTTGAGGGCCGATATGGATGCGCTACCACTCCAGGACGCAAAGAAGAGCGATTATGCCTCCAAGGTCCACAAGGTAATGCATAGTTGTGGTCACGATGTCCATACGGCGGTGCTCCTGGGTACCGCTTCCGTTCTCTCAAGGACCAAGGAGTATCTGCACGGCACCGTCAAACTGATCTTTCAGCCCTCCGAGGAGAGGCCTCCGGGGGGAGCGAAGTCCATGATAGAGGAGGGGGTCTTGGAGATGCCTGTGCCCTCCGCGATAGTGGCACTCCATGTCTTTCCCGATCTCCCGGCCGGTACTATAGGCTGCAAACCTGGGATGATGACGGCCTCCTCGGACAGGTTTTCCGTGGTGCTCTACGGGAGGAGCGGCCATGGTGCCAAACCGCACCAGACCATTGATGCAGTCCTAGTTGCCGCCAAGGTTATCACGACGCTCCAGCATATCGTAAGCAGGCGCATAGACCCAATTCGCCCCGCCGTCATAACCATCGGTACCATCTCCGGCGGTACCGCGGAGAATATAGTCGCCGACAGGGTTGAGCTCACGGGTACCGTGAGATCGCTCGATACGAGCGTGAGGGAAGAGCTGCCGAGACTTATGGAGCAGGTCATTAAGGGGATAACGCTGGCCATGGGAGCGGAATATGAATTCTCCTTCGCCAGGGGAAACCCCTCGGTGGTCAATGACCCGAAGCTGACCTCTCTTCTTATGGAAAGCGGTAAAGAGATACTCGGCCGCGACAGGGTTGTAGAGATCACTGAACCGACGATGGGGGGAGAGGACTTCGCATTTTACGCGGAAAGGGTTCCAGCCTGTTTC
Organism: Deltaproteobacteria bacterium; assembly: GCA_015492395.1. GTDB lineage: Bacteria > Desulfobacterota > GWC2-55-46 > S146-70 > S146-70 > S146-70. Next base: position 2,767 of record WGFD01000091.1, read on the forward strand.
TTCAGGCTCGGCACCGGCAACCCAGAAAAGGGGATAATCTATCCGCTGCACCACAGGCACTTCGATATAGATGAAGGGGCCATTCCGGTAGGAGTGAAGGTACTGGCCTGGACTACCGTCCGTATACTTAACATGAGCGGGAGGGTAGAGAGATAGCCGTATGGGGATGAACAGGATGCAAAAGATGAACGATATCCTCTATAAGATATGGGTGGTGGTACTGTGCATCCTTGCCATCTATCTGCTCGTGCACAACGTCTACCCGGATCTCTCCATCCCGTTTGTTGATGACTTTATCGGGATCTTCGGAAAGGAGGATATAGAGGCTCAGTAGCGTGGTATGTCCTCGTCTATCTCCCTCGACCAGGCGTCTATTCCACCTTTCATGCTCTTCACGTTGGAGAATCCAATATCTCGCAGATACCTTGTCGCCTTGAGGCTGCGCATGCCGTGATGGCAGTAAGTCACTATCTCTCCGGTAAGGTCGAGATTGTTAAGCGCGGACTTCAGTGTGTTGAGGGGTATGAGTGTGGCGTTTTCGATGTGGCATATCCTGTACTCCTCAGGTTCACGCACGTCTATGAATTGGATGGGTTTGCCATGCCTTATCAGTTCCACCACCTCTTCGGGTGTTATCTCCATGCTTCCCTCCCCTGAGGCCGGTTCCTCTCCTTGCCCTATTCCGCAAAACTCCTCGTAGTCTATCAGACTTGTGAGTACGGCCTTCTCACTGCATATAGGGCAGTCGGGCGATTTATTAAGTTTATACTCCCTGAACTTCATGTCCAGGGCATTGAAGGTGAGCAGTCTCCCGACCAACGTCTTCCCCTTACCAAGGATGATCTTCAATGTTTCAGTGGCCTGTATCGTTCCTATGATTCCTGGAAGAACCCCCAGGACACCACCCTCCGCGCAGCCCGGCACCTCTCCCGGAGGCGGTGGCTCGGGGTAGAGGCATCTGTAGCATGGTCCCGCGCCTGGATCGAATACCGAGGCCTGCCCGTCGAACCTGAATATGCTTCCATAGACGTTGGTTTTTTTCAGGAGGACACATGCATCGTTGACGAGATATCGTGTGGCGAAGTTGTCCGTTCCATCTACGACAACATCGTAGTCGCTGAATATCTCCATAGCATTTTCGCTTGTGAGCCTGGTTTCGTATATGATTACATCCGTCCTGGGATTCAGTGAGCGTATACGGGATCGCGCCGATTCGGTCTTTCTCTTCCCTATCCACTCCTCACCGTGGATGATCTGGCGCTGGAGATTGCTCTTGTCCACAACATCGAAGTCGATTATACCAAGCCTGCCGATACCGGCTGCGGCGAGGTATAGTGCAAGGGGTGAGCCCAGCCCTCCCACGCCAACGCATAGGACGGATGCGTCACAGATCTTCTCCTGTCCATCCACACCGACTTCCGGCAGCAGGAGGTGCCTGCTGTAACGGTCTATCTGCTCATCGGTCAAGGAATAGCTCTTACTCATATCGCCTCCGTTGCTAGGGGTGGTTCACCCTTGATTTTTTTGGAGATAAAGTCAAAGGCCTCTCTGACCCCCTTCTTCGTGCCTTCGAGTGAGATGACGACGGCCCCTTCGCTGCCTACGACACCGCCTGAGGCTACATGGACTCCTTTTACCCCGAAGAGGATGTCGAGTGCCCTCGTCTCCGTTACGGTATTCGCACCTACGAGCGGCATCATCCCAACCCTGTCACCAGTGGAGTGGTCGAAGCGGTTCTGGCCGCAGGCCATCGACGCCTCTACGACGGAGGGGACCAACTTTTCAAGTCCCACGGGGATTATAAGGTGAGCACCCCTGGCCATGACAATACCGATGGCCGTACCTATGGTACCGCCCGTCCGTGAACTCATCAATACCCCGGCATTGCCATAAGGATCTATGGCGTTTGCACCTTTTAAAAAGACGTCATCCGAGGTAAACTCCTCGAGGACCTCACATGGCTTCCTGTCGACCACCTTCCCGTTTATTAGTACTATGGGGTTTATCCTCTTCGCAGGATCGTTGGCGCCGAGCATACCGGCGGTGACCCGCCCGGCCGTATACCAGAACTTGTCGATCTTTTTTTTGGTAAGCTCTTCCGCCACATAGGCATTGGTCGTCCCTCCGCTTATTATTATCCGCCCCCTCCTGAGCGCGCTTCGCACCTGCGGCAGGGTCGCTACGGCGATGGCTATGAGACGCTTGGACTCGGCCGGTATGAGCACGACGATGGCACGGCTCTCCTTCGCCATATCCCCCTCCTTAAATTCCTTCCGGCATCCGTCTCTTTCCTCTCCTTCCGCAGAAGAAACCCGGAAGCCCGAGGATCTTGCGAGGCGGATCTTCTAGTGTGTACGGGTAAGTGAGCAAATCCTGCCAGGTCTGTCGTTTCCATCGGTCGTGCGCCGGACGGACGGTGGATTATCGTGACTGTTCATACATGGTTTTGGTGCGTGGCTTTAAGTCCTGGAGAGGCATTACCTGGTAGTTTTGGTTGTTGATCATTACGATGTTGTCACGCAACTCTTCGAAATCCACCTTGTCGAAGAAGAGCTTGAGCGCGGGGTGGAGTACCTCCGTGGTCTGCGGATGGACCCTTATCAGGATAAGACCGAGGAAAAGGGCCCGTTTGGTCTGGAAGAAGAGCGGGGCGTGTACGTCGTATGTCATGAGAAAAAGGTTCTCTCTCTTGGCGAGGGAGTATACCGCCTCATCGGTGCGCTCAACAATCGCCTCCCCCACCTCGATCACATCCAGGCCAAGCTCCCTTAAGAAGGCGGTCGTCTTCGGAGAGATGTTTTGATCGATAAGAAATCTGAAGTCACTCATCATCAGGCTCCTCTTCGGGGATAAGGTGTTTGGTCTGTTCCAGTATCGCCCTGATGTCGTCCACCTTTAAAGAGGGATAATAATCGGCTATTTGCTCCTCCGAGTAACCGCCCACCTTCAGGCTGAGGATATTCGCCACCATGATCCTGGTACCCTTTACGGAGGGTTTCCCATGGCATACACTCGGGTTCGATGCTATAAGATCTGTCATATCGCCTCCACGGCCGACTCCATACGGCTTCAATACACTCTTGCCTGTCACATGCCTATTATATTATATCCGGCGTCTACGTAGATCGTCTCTCCCGTTACGCCGCTGGAGAGGTCGCTCAGCAGGTAGAGGGCAGTTTTTGCCACTTCTTCCGCGGTGATGTTGCGCTTCAAGGGCGACCGATCCTGAATGTGGCCTAGGATCTCCTTGAACCCTGAAATACCCATGGCCGCGAGTGTCTTGATGGGCCCAGCGGATACGGCGTTCACGTTTATACCCTTCGGACCCAGGTCGGCCGCCAGGTACTTTACACTGGCCTCCAGGCCCGCCTTCGCCACACCCATGACATTATAGTTGGGTATCACCTTTCTGCCCCCGAGATAGGTCATCGTGATGATCTTACCTCCGTTTGACTCCATGAGAGGGTACGCCCCCCTGGCCATGGCGATCAGGGAGTAGGCACTGACGTCCATCGCTAGCGCGAAGCCCTGCCGTGTAGTGTCGACGAATGCCCCCTTGAGCTCGTCTTTGTTTGCGAAGGCGATGGAGTGCACAAGGATGTCGAGCGCCCCCCACTCTTCCCGGATCTTGCCAAATAGGGAGTCGATATCTTCATCCCTGGTTACGTCGCAGGGTATTAAGAGTCCGGCACCGATACTTCCGGCCAAGATCCTTACCCGTTCTTCGAGCCTCTCTCCCGCATACGAAAAGGCGAGCTCGGCGCCTTCCTTATGGAGTTCCCGGGCGATGGACCATGCTATGCTCTTATTGTTAGCAACGCCGAGTATCAGCCCTTTCTTACCTTCCAGTAAACCCATATCCTCTTTCAGCCGTTAACGATATATATGCCCACATTTTAAGATTCCCCGCAGCTTGCTGCGGGGAATACAGGATATCCAACATTACTATTACCACTATTCCGGCAGGTATTCAAGCAATATTCTACTAATATTTGGCTTGCATGCCGGCCGGCCATCTGCTAAATTACAGGAGAACCCGGTTTAGAGGAGGAGAGTTTGTTCGAACACCTGGAGGAGAAAGAGGCCGTAAAGATAGCCACCCTTATCGAGGAGAACGGATACCTGTTCTATACTCACCTTGCTAAGAGAACCGATGACAAGGACCTAAAGGCGGTCCTAAAGAAGCTGGCGTACGAAGAGAAGAAGCATAAGAGGATTCTTGAAAACAAATACTATCCGGAGGCCGGCTTCGGGGAGACCATCACCGATGAAGAGATAGATATCGAGGAGTACGTGGAAAAGACGACCGATCCCAAGGTCTTCACACTTAACATAGACATGGAGAAGCTTGTCGACGCGATAGACAGTCCGAAGAAGGCCATCCTGTTGGCCGTGCAGGCGGAGCGGTATGCCTCGGAATACTTTGAAGGGATGGCCGGGAAGGCATCTACCGAGGATGGCAGACGGATGTATAAGGAGTTAGCCGACGAGGAGAGGCATCATATCGATATGTTGGAGACCCTGATAAAGACCCTTTAACCCCCTCCTTCCCCTTTTCTGTAATTGGATACAGGCCATAGATATCGACTGACGATATGAATAGTTTTCATAACTGTGCAGCTATATTCATAGCTACCTTCAAAGGAACAGGTCGAGGCCGACCTGCGCTGGTCGCGGTTTTATACAGGCAAATAAGGCACTTACACGTATCTCCCCTTTACGTTTTTTCTATGGCACCGATCTTGCTTTCAATAGGATGGCAGAGGGATAGGTATGTTCTCTGCCCAGAGCAAACCAGTGGAAACATTGGGACGCAGAGCAGCGGGACTAAAGGAAATGGACTTCCGGGTCGCGGGCCGGCTATGAACTGTGAATCCGGAATGGAGATTTCCCAAGTCGGCCGGGTCGCCAGAGAGGGTTGTTCTTTGGCAGTTTCATTTTTTTGTTATTCGAGATCAACAGACAAGGAGGTCATTATGG
>WGFD01000092.1 GCA_015492395.1 Deltaproteobacteria bacterium
GCTCCTGGAAGAAAGGGAGATAAAGGCTGCGTTGATCGAAAGGTTACGGAAGGGTGAAGGAGGTGTTACCCCCGCCGTGGTCGAAGCCGCTTACCGTCGCCTCATGAAGGACCGCGAGATACGCCGGAATGTGGCAAGATTGCGGGAGGCCGGATCAACCGTTCATTATTTTCAGGCGGATGTTCGCGACGAGCACGGCTTCGGGAAGCTGATAGACGAGATATACCGCTCCTTCGGACGTCTGGACGGAATAATACACGGCGCGGGGATTATCGAGGACAAGCTGCTCGAAGACAAGAGCCCTGAATCATTTGACCGTGTCTTTGACACGAAGGCGGACAGTGCGTTTATCCTGAGCCGCTTGCCCAGATTGGAGTCCTTGAAGTTCATAGTTTTCTTTACATCCGTTGCCGGACGTTTCGGAAACAGGGGGCAGGTCGACTACGCCGCAACGAACGAGCTGGTCAACAAGCTCGCCCTGTCGTTGGACAGACGGCTCAATGGACGTGTAGTAGCCATAAACTGGGGACCGTGGGGTAAGACCGGCATGGTCACACCCGAGGTGGCGAGACAGTTCAAGGAGAGGGGTGTGCAGTTGATTCCGCCGGAGGTGGGGAGCCGTATGGTAGACGAAGAGCTGCGATGCGGCAGAAAAGGCGAGGTGGAGGTTGTGATAGGAGGGGGACCATGGATGGCATAGCCATAGTCGGTATGTCGTGTCTTTTCCCAGGCGCTCCGGATCTTAAGACCTTCTGGCAGAACATCGTAAACAAGAGAAGCGCCATCGGAGATCCTCCTGAGGACTGGGGCGGTGAGCCGTGGTTCGACCCGGACTCCAGAGACAACGATAGGATATATTGCAAGCGTGGAGGCTACCTCGGGGACCTGTCCAGGTTCGATCCACTTAAATACGGGGTTATGCCCATGGCCGTAGACGGGGCAGAGCCGGAGCACTTTCTCGCCCTGCGTGTTGCGCACGAGGCCTTGGTCGACGCAGGGGTGCCGGAGTTGCCGCTCAACAGGGAACGTACCGAGGTGATAATAGGGCGTGGGACTTTCATCAACCGCGGATACACCAATCTGCACCAACACGGTCTCATAATAGACCAGACCCTGCGTCTGCTCAAAGAACTTCATCCTGAATACACGGACGATGACCTACGGGCTGTCAAGCTGCGCCTCAAAGAGAGCCTTCCGCCATTCAACCCGCAAACCGCGCCCGGGCTTGTCTCCAACGTGGTCAGCGGGCGTATAGCCAACCGGTTGGATCTCAAGGGGGCCAATTACTGCGTTGACGCAGCTTGTGCCTCTGCTCTCATCGCGATAGAGATCGGGATACAGGACTTGCTTGCCGGAAGGTGCGATGCGGTGCTCGCCGGCGCGGTTCAGCTTACCACCCACCATCTCTTATTGATGATTTTCGCCCAGTTGGGTGCGCTTTCACGCACCTCCCGGCTGCGACCGTTTGACAAGGATGCGGACGGAACCCTGGTAGGAGAGGGAGTGGGGATGGTGGTTCTCAAGCGCCTCGAGGACGCCCGGAGGGAAGGGAACCGCATCTATGCGGTGATAAAAGGTGTCGGCAGTGCGAGCGACGGCCGGGCAAAGAGCGTGATCGCACCCAGTCCGGAGGGGGAAGAGCTGGCATTGAGGCGTGCTTACGAGGCGGCCGGGGTCTCACCCGACACCATTGGATTGATAGAGGCCCACGGAACGGCTATGCCCTTAGGCGATGTCACCGAGTTTCAGGCGCTGAGACGTGTTTTCGGAACCGGCGACGGCAGGGTCGGTAAATGTGCCGTCGGTTCGGTCAAATCCATGATAGGACATCTTATACCCGCGGCAGGTATCGCAGGGCTCATAAAGACCGCATTGGCGCTTTACCACAAGGTCCTGCCTCCTACACTCAACTGTGACGAGCCAAACCCTCAGTTGGAGATTGAAAAAAGCCCGTTTTATTTGAATACCGAGACCAGGCCTTGGATACACGGTGAAGCAGGTGCCCCGAGGCGTGCAGGCGTGAGCGCCTTCGGGTTCGGAGGGATAAACGCCCATGCGGTTCTTGAGGAGTTTGTCGATGGCAATGTGCTGAATACGGACAGTTATCATGGTGAATGGGATACCGAGCTTTTTGTCATCACCGGTAAAACGCGTGAGGATGTCATCAAAAGAGGCGAACAGATACATGCCTTCCTGTCGGGTGCCGCAGACATACGGCTTAGGGATCTGGCGTATACCGTCAATTCCATGATGGATGATGATTCGAGACGGCTGTCCATCGTCGCCTCTTCGGCGGAAGACCTTTTGAGAAAGCTCGGTCATGCATTGAAGGAGCTCAAACGTCCCGAGCGTTCCAGGATAAGAGACAGGAGCGGTATATACTACTTTGACGAACCCCTTGGTGGCAAGGGAAAGTTGGGGTTCCTTTTTCCTGGAGAAGGCTCCCAGTACGTTAACATGCTTTCTGATCTGTGTATGCATTTTCCCGAGGTGAGGGATTGCTTCGACATACTGGACAGGACCTTTTCTCGAGAGCCGGGTGGCCACAGGCCGAGCCGTTTCATCTTTCCGCCGCCAACAAGCGATGGAACATCTGGAGATGAAGGGATTTGGCGGATGGACGTCGCAGTGGACGCGGTTATCACCGCCGACAGGGCGCTCTTCAGGCTTCTCAATCTATTGGAAATAAAGCCGGACGCCGTCCTAGGACACAGCAGCGGAGAGTTCATGAGTCTGGAGGCCGCCGGCGCCATCGTCCTGGAC
>WGFD01000093.1 GCA_015492395.1 Deltaproteobacteria bacterium
ATCTGAGGGACCCGAATGCGGAATCAAAGAGGCCTGGCCGGGAAGGCCAGAAGCTCAAGGACTGGTCGGATGCCGATTGGTTCGACAGTGTTGGCGAGGGTCTGGAAGAAACCCCTATGATGAGATGGCTGGAACAGTATCCTCCACGCGCCATATGGCTTGCCGTAGCCTACACAAAGCAGTTTTCCAAGGGCAAATAAATGACGGCTTAGTAAGGTAAGGAGTCAGTCTGCAGCGTTACGCTCAATCTTTCGCCATTCTTCAAAGTCTGCATGCATTGACGATTTTGACTTCTCAATTAATACGCACCTGTGTAAGTGATTTGATTTGGCACCATTAAAAAAGAAGCGCATGATATGGGATTTATATGCAAAACTGAAAAATTTGTGCTGTGGAATTGCATGTAGGATTCCGCTGAATATTATGATAGGTATGAACGGTAAAGGTTCAGAATTCCATCGCTGTGTTTTATGTGACTAAGGTAATTCAAATGGACATTAGACCCTTTTTAATATCCTGGAATATAACCAAGAGGTGCAACCTGAAGTGCGGCCATTGTTATCTCGATGCCACGGAGATGGATGGGAATAGAGAGTTGTCTACCGATGCCTCAAAACACGTTATAGATGAAATAGTCTTTATTAATCCGCAGGCCATGCTTATCTTGACCGGTGGAGAACCCCTGATGCGGGACGACTGTATGGAGTTGACGAGTTATGCGGCAAACAAAGGGTTGATGGTTGTGATTGGGACAAATGGAGCATCTCTTGATGACAAGGCCGTAAGGGATATGATACGTCGGGGAGTGAAGGGGGTTGGAATAAGCCTTGATTCCGCAGATCCGGTATATCATGATGGTTTCAGGGGGATTTCGGGGGCATGGGCTAAGACAACGGCCGGAATGGATCTCTTGAGAAGACATGACCTTGACTTTCAGGTTCAGATAACCGTAACGAGAGAGAACATTTCAGAGATACCTGAGATAATAGCGTATGCGTATCGAATGGGGGCAAGGGCAGCCAATATATTTTTCCTTGTGTGCACGGGAAGGGGACAGGAGATGACAGATATAACCCCGCAGCAATATGAAGAGGTATTGACTTATCTTGTAGAGGCGGAGAGGACTTATGAGGGGATGATGGTAAGGGCCAGATGCGCACCTCATTTTTTGAGGATTGCTCATAAATTAAACCCTGAAAGCCAGCTTTTAAAAGGCGCGACAAGTGGCTGTATCGCGGGCCGGGGTTATCTGAGAATCACCCCGGAGGGGGATGTGACACCTTGCCCCTATATGCCTACAAAGGCTGGCAGTTTAAAGAACAGAAGCCTTGTCCATATTTGGGCGACATCGCCAGTTTTTGAGTCATTGAGAAATCCCCGATACAGCGGCCGGTGTGGGGACTGTGATTTCAGTGAATCCTGCGGTGGTTGCAGGGCAAGGGCCCTTGCAGCAACATCCGATATCATGGGAGAGGATCCTTGGTGCGAATATGAGCCTGAAAAGGGGCAAAAACTTAAGAAACACTTAGATACGGAGGTTGTCTGGAGCCGGGCGGCCCAAGAGAGGTTGTCGCAAGTCCCGGGCTTCTTGTCTGCTATGGTTAAAAACGGAGTTGAGCGGTATGCCAAGGCCAAGGGCTTGAAAGAGATAACACCGGAGATAATGTCTGAGCTTAGGAAAAGGGCTGGAAGATAAGGGTTTGACGGCTGCTTGATAGCTGCAGGGAGCTGCAATCGCGTCCTTCGCAGGGATATCCACAGTTGTCCCAAACCAACTATCAAAGTCCTCTGCAACAAACTACGAGAAATGACCGACGACTGTCCCTACTGGCAGCAAACCGCGCATACATGGCAGGTGCTTGCAATGGTCCCATATGTTAAAGAGATTCAAAACCCACCTGTATGGGTAGATCAGGTGGGTTTTTGTTCATCCATGGTTTTTCGTTTGTTTTCGATGGTATATTATTTTTTAATCCTCAACCGACAATCAACGCTGTGAAAGGATTGGAGAATAGCAGGATCAATACAACGACTAAGACATAAATGGCGAGCGACTCGATCATGGCGACACCGATCAACATACTTGGTAGTATCTTTCCAGCCGCTCCAGGATTTCTTGCGATGCCATCTATAGCAGACTTGACCGCCTTAACCTGAGCCCATCCACAGCCAATAGCCGTTACGGCCATGCAAATAACTACAACAAGCACTACAGTGGAGAAAAAAGGCGAGTCAATGCCACCGCCTCCGGCGCCGCTAGCCACTGCCTCGGCAGCCTCGGAAGCAAGGGCAGGTGATGCCAGGATAGCTAGGGCTGTTCCGATTAACACCGACCATGCAAAATACCTTTTCATGATATATCTTTCCTCCTTATGGTTTTTTCTGGGTTTGTTTACTCATCACCAGCTTATCCGGCAACGCAAAGTTGCCCAATATTACTAAAATGGATCATTTATGTCAAGGGGATTTTAGTAACTGAAGTTCCCCCAATTTTCAAGGGGGTGATTCTGTAAAGAGCACAAACTGTGCTTGTGCATTATCCGGCCGTGACTGGATGTATATC
>WGFD01000094.1 GCA_015492395.1 Deltaproteobacteria bacterium
TCCATGGCCTCTATCACGCTGCCAGGGAGATCTTTGAAGAGGCCAATGCCATCCTCGGGTATGATCTTGCCAAGCTGTGTTTTAACGGTCCCGCCGATGAGTTGAGTCTCACTCACAATACACAACCTGCGCTGCTGACGGTTTCTATAGCCATCTGGCGGGTGGTGCAGGAAGAGGCCGGCTTCGAGCCGGCATTTATGGCAGGCCACAGCCTTGGAGAGTACACCGCGCTCGTTGCATCCGGGGCGCTCCAGTTCGGTGACGCTGTAAGGCTTGTGCACATGCGGGGGAGGTTCATGCAGGAGGCCGTGCCGCGAGGCGCGGGATCCATGGCCGCAATCATCGGTCTTGACCGGGAGCAGATCGAAGAGATATGCCGCCTGTCATCCGCGGAAAAAGAGGTGGCCGTCCCCGCGAACATTAACAGCCCGGCGCAAATCGTTATTTCGGGAGACAGAGAGGCGGTGGAGAGGGCATCCGCAATCGCAAGTGAACGCGGTGCCTTGAGGGTTATCAAACTTCCGGTAAGCGTGCCCTCTCACTCTCCTTTGATGAAGATTGCATCGGAGAGGCTGGCGGCAGAGTTAAAAGGCATAACCCTGGACCAGCCGACGGTACCTATCGTGACAAATGTCGAGGCAAAACCCACTCTATCCAAGGACGAGATAAAGAAACTCCTGATAAGACAGCTTTACAGCCCCGTAAGATGGGTTGAGTCTATAAGGACGATGGCATCAAATGGCGCCACCACATTCATAGAGGTCGGGCAGGGCAAGGTACTGTCCGGCCTGATAAAGAGGATAGACAAGGGTTTAAAGACAGTAACCATTGAGAAACCCGCTGACATTGAGTCCCTAAGGACACTGGCTTGATCTTTGCGTCATGAAAACATGCGTATTTGCAATAGATATCATAAACTCACAGGGTGCTGACTTAAGCCTCCGAGTAAGGCACGGGTTACCTTGCACGCCGCCGGATCAATCCGGTGGAAGGTGCAAAACAACCGATCATCAAGATTCTCATCGTTGGATGAGAGCCGATTAACATCCATATGGAGGTCTTTATGGCTATACAAGATAGGATCGCGCTGGTGACAGGGGCCGGCCAGGGGATTGGAAGGGCAATCGCCCTGAAGCTGGCGGAAAGCGGGGGTGACGTAGTAGTCGTAGACATAAACATGGAAAAGGCAAACGAAACCGTAAAGGCGGTAGAGTCGCTGGGCAGAAGAGGCCTGGCGCTGAAGCACGACATATCCGACACCAGGAGCGCCGAAGAGATGATCGAAGAGTCGGTCGGGAAGATGGGCGGGTTACACATATTGGTCAATAATGCCGGTATCGTGCGCGACACCCTCCTGCTAAGGATGCAGGAAGACGACTGGGACGCGGTACTCAATGTGAACCTCAAGGGCACGTTCAACTGCACCAGGGCCGCGGTGAAGTATATGAGTAAGCAGCGTTACGGAAGGATAGTCAATATAGCCTCCATTGTTGGAGAGATGGGTAATCCTGGCCAGGCAAACTACGCGGCTAGCAAAGCAGGTGTGATAGGATTCACCAAGACCGTAGCCAGGGAGTTCGCTGCCAGGAACATAACCTGCAACGCCGTCGCCCCTGGTTTTATCGAAACCTCCATGACCGAAGGCCTCTCCGACAAGGTTAGAAAGGAACTCTCAAGCCATATCCCGATGAAGAGGCTCGGCTCTCCCGAGGACGTAGCGGAATCTGTCCTGTTCCTTGCATCCGACACATCGAGCTACATCACAGGACAGGTTCTCAGTGTAAACGGGGGGATGTATATGTAATGCATCTTCATCCGTAAACTTCTCCTGACGCCGATTCCCAGTCTTATAAGGAGTTACGGTAGCATGCGCCATGCGCCTTTCACAAGCGAGGGGCATAGAGTCCTGGAATGGATGTGCTCGATTGAAAACCGGATAAGATCGGCATTAACCGGAGCGGCGCTTCTTTTTCTTTACAAGTCGTGGTGTTGGTGTTATAAACCTTGAGATCCTAATCATAATAACCTAAGGAGGAACGACATGTCGGTGGAAAGCAAGGTGAAGAAGATAATCGTCGATCAACTGGGGGTGTCGGAAGACGAAATTAACCCGCAGTCGTCATTTGTGGATGATCTTGGAGCGGACTCACTGGACACGGTTGAGATGGTCATGGCCTTCGAGGAAGAGTTTGGCATAGAGATCCCTGACGAAGACGCCGAAAAGATCAGGGTAGTGCAGGATGCTGTGGACTACATCTCGAAAAAGACGTCAAAGTAAACGATTATACCTTTTCCTCAATCTTTGCCAGTAATGGTCCACTAGGAAGTGGTTAAGGCCAGGGCGGTCTTAATCCCTTCAGGGGAAATCGCTTTTTCCAAATTATCGGATAACCGCTGCCATGGAAAGGATCAATGGATAGAAGGGTTGTAGTTACAGGACTCGGCATAATCAGTCCACTGGGGTCAGGTGTGGAAAACGCCTGGAACGGCATTACGGAAGGTAGATCCGGGGTAAGGAGGATTACCAGATTCGATGCCGGAGGGTTCCCGGTCCGGATTGCGGGGGAGGTTCCGGACTTCTCCACGGAGGGCTATATTGAAAAAAAGGACATCAAGAAGATGGATCTATTCATACAGTATGCCCTCTGCACAAGCATTATGGCGGTCAAAGACGCCGGTCTGGAGATAACCGAAGAAAACGCCGGCAGGGTCGGTGTATACATAGGGTCCGGTATTGGAGGGCTGCCCGCTATAGAGCGCTGGCATGATGTCCTCAAGGAGAGGGGACCGGACAGGGTAACACCATTCTTCATACCCATGGTCATAATCAATCTCGCCTCCGGCCAGGTCTCTATAGCGCTGGGAGCCAAAGGACCTAACGGCTGCGCGGTTACTGCATGCGCAACCGGAAACCACTGTATAGGAGACGCCTACAGGCTCATCAAGAGGGGCGATGCAGATGCAATGATAGCCGGCGGCAGCGAGTCCGTAATATGCCCCCTCTGCATCAGCGGCTTCAATGCCATGAAGGCTCTCTCGACCAGGAACGATGACCCGGAAGGGGCAAGCCGGCCGTTTGACCGGGAAAGGGACGGTTTTGTTGTAGGAGAAGGCGCAGGTATCCTGGTCCTGGAGGAGATGGAGTCCGCGAAGAGAAGAGGGGCACGGATCTATGCAGAGATCGCAGGTTACGGTATGACGGCGGATGCATATCATATCACCTCTCCCTCGCCGGACGGTGAAGGGGCCGTAAGGTGTATGAAGGCGGCGCTGAACGCCGGACGCATGGAAATAGATAGCATCGACTACATAAACGCCCATGGGACGTCGACGCAACCGGGAGACCTGGCCGAGACCGTGGCTATAAAAAAGACCTTCAAGGAGCACGCAGGGAATATAGCCGTCAGCTCCACCAAGAGTATGACAGGGCATCTCCTTGGGGCTGCCGGAGGTATTGAGGCCGTCTTCACCATTCTCTCAATATGCAACTCCGTAGCCCCTCCAACCATCAATCAAGTAACCGCCGATCCGGAATGTGACCTGGACTATGTCCCGAATACGGCCAGGGACATGGAGATAAAGGCCGCGATGAGCAACTCCTTCGGTTTCGGGGGCGTGAATGCCACGCTAATATTCAAAAGGTTTACAGATTGACCATGCTCAGCGTCCATCCGGGAGTTCGAACACAGAGCGATTAGCTCTAAAACAGACAGGAATGCAGTCTTTATTTTTGATATAAACTACTCGATATTCCATAGTCGAACACTCCCCGATCTGAGGTTAATTTGGAACGAATTGCAATAGCAAACGACCATACCGGCAGGGAACTGAAAGAGGACATAAAGGACTTTCTCCGCGAGAAAGGCATTGAAGTGGTCGACCTGGGAACAAACGGCAATGAGTCCGTGGACTACCCCGATTACGGCATACCTGTTGCGGAAAAGGTCTCTTCCCTCGAGATCGAAAAGGGCATACTGATATGCGGCACCGGTATCGGGATGAGTATAGTGGCCAACAAGTTCCCACATATAAGAGCCGCCCTGGCAAGCGATGTGTACTCGGCGCGCATGGCAAAGATACACAACAATGCCAACATCCTGGTCATAGGCGGAAGGGTTGTCGGAAAGGGCCTGGCACGTGAGATGGTGCAGGTATGGCTCGAGGCGAGGTTCGAGGGCGGAAGGCACCAGCGCAGGCTGGATAAAATAAGCGAGATCGAGAAGAGGTTTTGGAAGGACCAGGCCAAAAGATAGTTCCGGCCCGTTGTGCGATGAGACTACACGCAACAGACTGCAAGGAACATATGATTCTACCGCTAAACACTACGGCAAGCTATGGAAAGCCGGTTCGCCGTACATTTTAAGAATTTTCAGGAGGCTCAAAAGAGATGGCATCAGATCTGAAGGAGTTCGACAGGGAGTTATACGACTCCATAAGAATGGAGACGGAGAGGCAGGAGTACAAACTCGAGCTGATAGCCTCAGAAAACCTCGTCAGCGAAAGGGTGCTGGAGGCGATGGGAAGCACCCTCACCAACAAGTATGCGGAGGGTTACCCCGGGAAGAGGTATTACGGCGGCTGCGAATACGTGGATATAGCCGAAAACCTGGCCATCGACAGGGCGAAGAGGCTATTTCAATGCGATCATGCCAATGTCCAGCCCCATTCCGGCAGCCAGGCCAATATGGCCGTCTATATGTCCGTGCTCAAACCGGGAGACACCATCCTTGGCATGAACCTCTCGCACGGTGGTCACCTCACCCACGGTAGTAGTGTCAACTTCTCGGGTCAGTTGTATAATGTCGTATTTTACGGCGTCAGGGAGGACAACCACAGGATAGACTTCGACCAGGTACGCGACCTGGCAAAGGAACATAGACCCAAGATGATAGTCGTAGGCGCCAGCGCCTATCCCAGGACGATAGAATTTAGCACTTTCAGGGAGATAGCCGACGAGATCGGCGCCCTTGTCATGGTGGATATGGCCCATATCGCCGGTCTGGTTGCAACCGGCCTGCACCCGTCACCGGTGCCATTAGCCGAGTTCGTGACCACGACGACCCACAAGACCTTGAGAGGCCCACGCGGCGGCATGATAATGTGCAGGTCAACGCACGCGAAGGGGGTCAACAAGCAGATCTTCCCGGGTATCCAGGGAGGGCCGCTTATGCATGTCGTCGCCGCAAAGGCCGTCGCCCTCAAAGAGGCCCTTGACCCTACGTTCAAGGAGTACCAGAAACAGACTCTACTTAACGCACGCACACTTGCCGGCAAACTCGCCGAAGAAGGCTACGATCTCGTCTCCGGAGGAACGGACAACCACCTCATCCTAGTGGACCTTACTGGGAGAGGCATCACCGGTAAGGAAGCGGAAGAGGCACTTGGCAAGGCGGGGATAACGGTAAACAAGAATACCATACCCTTCGAAACCAGGAGTCCATTCGTAACGAGCGGCATCAGGATAGGGACACCGGCGGCCACCACCCGTGGCATGAAGGAACCTGAGATGGCACAGATAGGCGCCATGATAAACGAAGCACTGGAAAACAGGGCCGATGAAGAAAAACTCTCCTCTATAAAGGCGGAGGTTAAGGAACTCTGCCTGAGATTTCCCTTTTACGATAAGAGGTTGAACGTGCATAGCGAGTGCTAAGCCAGCAACTTGCTGCAGGGAACTTCAACAGGTAAATTGATCGGTCCTTCTCTAACCCCTTGTACTTTCTACTCTCCTGTGGCATATTCTTTAATAAGATGAAGTGTCCACTCTGCGGCCACCTGGAAGATAAGGTTATAGATTCACGCCTCTCTTATGTCGGTGATGTGACACGCCGCAGAAGGGAGTGCCTTAACTGCAGCAAGAGGTTCACGACATATGAGCGGATCGAAGAGAGTATGCCCCTGGTAGTCAAGAAAGACGGCCGAAGGGAGACCTTCGACAGACTCAAGATACTAAACGGGATACTCAAGGCCTGCGAAAAGAGACCGGTCAGCATAGGAGAGATCGAGATGGCAGTAGACGAACTGGAGAGGCAGTTTATCGACTCAGGGGAGAAGGAGATACAGAGCACCTTTATAGGGGAAGCCGTCATGGACAGACTACAGAAGCTTGACGAGGTCGCTTATGTAAGGTTCGCATCCGTCTACAGGGAGTTCAGGGACATCAATGAATTCATGAACGAACTCAAAGATATCTTGAAGGTAAAGAAGCTCAGGCATAAGAAACGATAGCGGCAAAACATGGACACCGTACATATGGAAACGGCCCTTCAACTGGCCATGAAGGGTGTGGGCAAGACCAGCCCCAACCCTGCTGTCGGCGCGGTCATCGTAAAGAGAGGTAGGGTTATAGGAAGAGGATACCACAAACGTGCCGGAGGACCGCATGCAGAGGTGAACGCCATTAAGGATGCCGGAAACGCAGCCGGGGCAGACATGTACGTGACATTGGAACCATGCGACCACTCCGGAAAGACGCCTCCGTGCACGGATGCCATCATAAGTACGGGCATAAAGAGGGTATTTATCGGCGCAAGGGATCCCAACCCTTCCGTATCAGGGAGGGGCATCAGGCGCCTCAGATCCCATGGCATCGAAGTAAGATCCGGGATCTTGAGAGAGGACTGCACGTCGATAAACGAGGCGTACAACAAATATATAACCACAAGGATCCCCTTTGTCACGCTAAAGTTGGCCGCTACCATCGACGGCAGGATCGCCACCTCCACCGGGGAGTCCAAGTGGATAACAGGTGAACCGGCCAGAAAAGAGGTCCACAGGATGCGGAGCAAGACCGATGGAGTCATGGTCGGTATCGGAACGGTCCTAAGCGATGACCCGCTGCTGACGACGCGATATGTCAGAGGCGGGGTCCCGGTCAGGATCGTAGCGGACACTAATCTCAAGATACCGCTCGATTCGAGGCTCCTCGGTGAAGGAGGAAGGGTCGTAATAGCGACGACCAGGAGGGCGTCACTCGGCAAGGCGAGAGAACTTGAAGGGATGGGGGCTGAGGTGTTGTTCATTCCAGCCGCAAGGGAGGGCGTAAGCATCGGAAAACTGCTGGCAACACTGGGGAGGATGGAGATTACCAGCCTATTGATCGAAGGCGGCCCCAGAATCGCCGCATCGGCCTTGAGAGAAGGGGTGGTAGACAAGGTCGTTATCTTCTTCTCTCCCAGGATAATAGGAGGAGACGGGATCCCCATGATCGGCAGGCTGGGCACGAAGCGATTGAATGACAGCCTTGCGCTGAAAGAATTGGCCTTCAGGAAGATCGGCAAAGACACAATAGCAGAGGGCTATCTGTGATGTTTACTGGAATAGTGGATGGCGTAGGAAAGATAAAGTCTATTGAAAAAGACGGGAAATCTGCTAGAATTACCGTTCAGACCGGTTTTGATTTGGAAGGCGTCGGGATCGGCGGCAGTGTCGCCGTCGAAGGGGCCTGTTTGACCGTTACAGCCGTTGAGAGTAGAGGCTTTTCCGCAGACATTTCGGGAGAGACCCTGCTCGTAACCACACTAAAGGATCTCAGGACCGGAGACCACGTAAACATAGAGAAGCCCCTTACACTGTCCACGCCGCTGGGGGGCCACATCGTAACTGGACACATCGACGGGACAGGAACCATAAAGGGAAAGAAGGCCATAAACACGGGCTACGTTGAGATCTCTTTCACAATCCCTGCGGAACTAATGTCACAGGTGGCGACAAAAGGCTCCATAGCTGTAGACGGTATAAGCCTCACCGTGTCGAAGACCATGGAGGGAGGTTTCAACACCGTGCTTATACCCCATACACTCGGCAAGACCACACTTTCTCAAAAGGTCTCCGGGGACAGTGTGAATATAGAAACTGATGTAATAGCAAAGTATGTTGAGAGGTCTTTGAAAGGCTGCAGGGAAAAGGGTGTGACGG
>WGFD01000095.1 GCA_015492395.1 Deltaproteobacteria bacterium
ATTAAATCGAGACCCACGCTGAGTCCGTCGATCCAAGCAATAAACCTCTCCGATAGCTCTTTATCGGGGAAGTAGGCTCCATGTTGTGGAACCATCATCTCAACATCCAGCGTCCGTACCATATCGACCCACATCTTCAAGGCCTTGGCGGAGGGGATATAACGCAGATGGAAGGCCTCCATATACCGGATATGCGCGTCGAAGTCGGTGACAGCCGTATACTCCTGGCCGAGCGACGCCCCAAGGTCTCCGGTATACAGTATCTTGGAGGTTGGATCATACACCTGAAAGTTGCCCGGTGAGTGGAGAAAGTGGGCCGGGATGATGTACAATGGTTCCCCGCCCAGCTTCACGCTCATCCCCGAATCCGGAATGGGTTTGATACGATCGAGTACAAGTTGATCGACACCGAAGTGGGGGATAAACCGCATCCATAGGCCTGACAGGAGCGCCTCGGCACTTGTTACCATAAGCCACCCGTTGGCGGCGGCGATTATATCGGGATCCTGGTGTGAAAAGAAGATATACCTGAGACCATCCACCGGCATCAAGGAGGACAGTTCGGCAAAGAGAGACATGTACACCTTATGTCCGCCGGGATCCAGTATCATCGCCTCACTGCCGTTTACTATGATATGCTGGTTGGACTGAACCATGGCCCCCGAGCTCAAATCGTCGAACATTATGTTGGTGTGGTTACCGGACTCGTACAAGGTGATCATCAAGCTAACTCCTTCCCGTTTAGAAGCAACACGGCCGTCCAGGCCCATGTATCCTCCACTAGTAGTTTCGGTATTTCCCGAAATAGCTTTAACTGATTGCCACAAAAAATTGACCCCTTGGAAAGACTCCGGTCGGCCGCTTAACGGAACCATATTGTCGCGATGGCCGGCCCTTCACTCTTTGAAGCTCAAAGGCAAAGTAAAGCTCTCTCCATGACGTAATGGTGGCTTTTGGCGAGGATTCCTTTGACATGAAATGAGAAGATAACTATAATTACACTGCAGGTAGATCGTGAACAGATGGAGGCCGGATGTTCCATATCGCCGATCCCGATGATATAAGGTCCGGAAAGGTTACCGATGTTTACTTCGCCAGGACCCTCGAGATACTCCAGAAGAAGGGTATAGACAAGAGGGTACGGGCGGAGTTCTTCGCCAAAAAGCTGCCCGACGGCTGGCCTTGGGGTATATTGGCCGGTGTTGAGGAGGTGGCGCATCTCATGGAGGGCAAGCCCGTCAATATAAGGGCCATGGAGGAGGGGACGTTGTTTCATCCATGGGAGCCCGTGATGGAGATAGAGGGTATGTACACCGGTTTCTGTGTCTTTGAAACCGCTGTACTGGGGCTCATATGCCAGTCGACCGGTATAGCGACCAAGGCAGCCAGGATAAGGATAGCGGCCGGTGAAAGACTGGTGGTAAGCTTCGGGGCCAGGAGGATGCACCCGGCCTTGGCACCCATGATCGAGCGTGCAGCCTTCCTGGGCGGATGTAACGGGGTGGCTGTAATCGCCAGCGCCGAACTACTGGAGACGGAGCCCGTCGGTACGATGCCGCATGCCCTCATACTGGTCATCGGTGATACACTCGGGGCCACAAGGGCCTTCGACGAGGTGGTGGACGAAAAGGTCAAGCGCGTCTCGCTGATAGATACCTTCAATGACGAGAAGTTTGAGGCCATACGTGTCGCGGAGGGTATGGAGGGCAGACTCTACGCAGTGCGCCTTGATACGCCGGCCACCAGGCGGGGCGACTTCTATCGCATCTTCGAGGAGGTGAGGTGGGAGTTGGACCTGCGCGGCTTTAAGGACGTAAAGCTCTTCGCAAGCGGTGGGTTGGATGAGACGGAGGTCATTCGACTCAGGCCTCTGGTAGATGCCTTCGGCGTGGGGACGTCCATAAGCGATGCGCCTGTAGTAGACTTCGCCATGGATATCATGGAGGTGGAGGGAAAACCCTTTGCCAAGAGGGGGAAGTGGTCCGGAGCAAAAGAGGTATTCGGGTGCGACAGGTGCGGCGGCAGGAAGGTGGTGCCCCTCTTACTGAAGCTCGAACGGTGCGGATGTGGCGGGCTTTACGAACCTCTCCTCAAGCCGCTCATCCGTGGCGGCCGCCTCTCCAGAGAACTTCCAAAGCCGAAGGTTATAAGAGAACATGTGTTAAAAGAGATTCACGGTCTCTCTCTCGACTCCCCGTAGCCCCTCCTATTCCAGCCCCGCTATCCTGCCGGCTTCAGTGATACTCTTTATCGCCGAGGAGTATCTTTCGTCGTCCCTTAAAAGTCGAGACACCTTGACGAATCTATAACCGCGATCCCGCAAGCCATCTATGATCTCGCCGAGACTCTCAACCGCCCTGTCCGCCTTTCTCTTCATTTGACCTCCTTGAAGAGTCTTGCCGTACCACGGAGTTCCCTCTCCAGAAAAACCCTGTCGATACCGGGTAGTGTAATATGCCTGAAGTTGCTGATGTAGGTTGTCAGATGGGGGTGGGTCAGGGTGTGGTTGCCGATTTCGTGCCCGTCGTTTACCATCGCCTTGACCATCTCCGGATATCTCTCTATAAAACCTCCGGAAATAAAGATCGTAGTCGTTATACCCCTATTCTTTAA
The DNA here is from genome assembly GCA_015492395.1 of Deltaproteobacteria bacterium. Classification (GTDB taxonomy): domain Bacteria; phylum Desulfobacterota; class GWC2-55-46; order S146-70; family S146-70; genus S146-70. Next base: position 2,614 of record WGFD01000095.1, read on the forward strand.
TATGTCCAGGATCTCCCTGGCCTCAGCCGCTTCCGCGCCCCCGTCGAACGTCAGGAACAGCTCCTTCCTGGATGGGGTGGCCCTGCTTATATCGGCCGGTACGAATGACGCAACTCCATCTTTCTTTTGTCACAACAGTGATGTGACGCGCACTCATTTTCTCCTCCACCTCGGCCTTGGCCTGTACCTGTGACAGAGGAGGGGGATGGTCTGCGAAGAGCCGGGCCTTTCCCGGATGGATGCTGGTGTAGATATGGATGAGGGAGAGCGAGGTGATGCTCAGAAGAACGCTTTCCTTTAATATCCCGGGAACCAGCCTCTCGTACGTGTGCCTTATACCGTGCCCGGCATGGCGACCGTCCCACGTCGATGTTTCACCGGAGCGGACCTCGTTGAAGAGGCGATCACCCAAAGACAGGCCACTCAGGGCAAACAAAACGGCCCCTTTCACAAGAAAAAGGCATATGGCCTTGGTGCCGTTCACGACGAACATCCTTACAACTATGTAGTACATATCATCCAGGAATACTTTTGCAACAGAGTGGATGTTACGTGGTGATGATTTGACCGCTGAAGTGACATATCTGAGATGTCCTTCAGCCTTCGCGGAGAGTGTTCCGCATGCCTTACGAATGATCCTTGAGTTGGAATACAGAGCAGTGGAGGGAGACCTTCCTGTCGCAGTAGAGGCACCGCCTCCTTTCTAATCTCTCGGACTCCGGCCGGTAGGACATGCCGGTCCTTCCCCCTTCTCCCCCTCTTTATGTCACTTCTTTCCGCACAAACCCACTTTCCCGGAACCATACACTACATCCGGGTTACACCTGCACAGGGTCTTTACGCGCCGGCCTTTTTCATCAGGAAGATTTGAGATACCATACGACCATCAGATATCCAGATTTGCCACCTCTAGGGCGTGTTCCTCGATGAACTCCCTCCTTGGTTCCACCTCGTCACCCATGAGTCTGGTAAATACACCATCGGCCTCGATCGCATCCTCAATCCTGACCTGGAGGAGCGTCCTCTTTTCCGGATCCATCGTCGTTTCCCATAACTGATCTGGGTTCATCTCTCCCAGACCCTTGTATCTCTGGATATAAAAGCCTCTCTTTCCTATCTCGAAGACTCGGTCCATGAGGGCCCTAAAGGAGTCGACCTCGCTCGTCGTCCCGCCGGCCTCCAGATAGAAAGGAGGTCTTCCGATCCTGTCGAGTTCCGTTCCTAACCTCCGGAGCTCCTGGAACTCCGGGGACCTGGCAAAGGCCAAGTCAACGACCGTTTCGATCTGCACCCCGTTCTTCCTGGAGTAACACCTTACCATAAAGGTCCCTTTCCCTTTGTCCGGGACAATGGAAAAGCGTACCGGTGTTGTCTCCGGATACCGTTGTGACAGATGTGCCTTGATTCCATCCAACAGGCCATTCAGTGTCTTCTCGTCCTTCAGCGTATCGGCGTTGAAACCTCTCTCCAGCGAGAAGGCTTCCATAACGCCTTCCTCCATCCGCCTTCTGCTCATCTTCCTGAGTATGCAGTTGAATCTGGCAACCCAGTTAAGAGCCTTGACAAGCCCCTGACCCTTCAGGCCGTTCTCTCCACACGCAGATCTTATTGTCAGGGTTTCACACACGGAACCAAGTATAAAGTCGTCCATCGCCGCATCGTCCTTTATATATCTTTCTACCTTACCCTTCTTTGCCTTATAAAGCGGCGGCTGCGCTATATATAGGTATCCCCCTTCAACCAGCGGCATCATCTGTCTGTAGAAGAAGGTAAGCAACAGCGTTCTTATGTGTGAACCATCGATATCTGCGTCGGTCATTATTATTATCCTGTGGTACCGCAGCTTATCCAGATTGAAGTCTTCCTTGCCGATTCCGCAGCCCAGTGCCGTAATTATGTCCCTTATCTCCTCGTTAGACAGCATTTTGTCAAAACGGGCCTTTTCGACATTAAGTATCTTTCCCCTTATGGGCAGTATCGCCTGGTTTCTCCTGTCCCTGCCCTGCTTGGCGGAACCACCGGCCGAATCTCCCTCCACTATAAAGAGTTCGCTCAGCGCGGGGTTTGTCTCCTGGCAGTCGGCAAGCTTACCGGGGAGGGACGATGTCTCGAGGGCACCCTTCCTTCTTATGAGCTCCCTAGCCTTCCTCGCCGCCTCCCTCGCCCTGGCACCCTCCACGGCCTTGCCTATTATCTTCTTGGCCGTCGAGGGATTCTCCTCCAGGAACATGGAGAGCTTTTCGTTCACAAGGGACTTTACGTAGCCTTCAACCTCACTGTTACCGAGCTTTGTCTTCGTCTGGCCCTCGAACTGCGGATTCCTGATCCTAACGCTTATCACGGCCGTCAATCCTTCCCTGATATCGTCTCCCTGCAACGACTCACGGAGGTCCTTCAGCAGATTGGTGTTGGCGGCATAACTATTGATACACCTGGTCAGCGCAGACTTAAAACCGGTCAGGTGCGTACCACCTTCCACCGTGTTTATGTTGTTCGCGAATGAGAAGATCTTTTCGCTATAGCCGTTGTCCCACTGCATGGCTATCTCTATCTCGGTACCGTCCCGTTCACCCGTGAAGTAGATTACATTCTGGTGGATAGTCGTTTTGGTCTTGTTCAGATACTGTATAAATGATACTATCCCGCCGTCATACTTAAACTCAATAGCCTTCCCGCTTCTCTCATCGGTAAAGACGATGCTTATACCAGCGTTGAGAAAGGCAAGCTCCCTCAATCTTTGGGCTATCTTATCAAAGTTGAATACCGTGTTTTCAAATACTTCCGGGTCCGGCTTGAAGGTGATCTTGGTGCCTGTCTCACTACTCTCACCTTCAACGGAGAGTTGAACGACGGGTCTCCCCTTTTCATAGCGTTGATGGTATATATGACTATCCCTCTTGATCTCGACATCCAGCCATTCCGACAGGAAGTTAACGACTGTTATACCGACACCATGCAACCCGCCGGATACTTTATATGCCTTGTTCTCAAACTTCCCCCCCGCATGCAACTCAGTCAAAACCACTTCGACCGTAGGTCTCCTCTTAACAGGATGCTCCTTTACCGGAATCCCCCTCCCGTCGTCCTCAACGGTAATACTGTTATCCACATGTATCGTTATACCGATCTTCCTGCAGTGCCCTGCCAGGGCCTCATCTATGGAGTTATCCACCACCTCGTAGACAAGGTGGTGCAGTCCGGTCGCGCCCGTAGAACCGATATACATAGCCGGCCTCTTACGTACAGCTTCAAGACCCTCCAGTACCTTGATAGACTCCGCATCGTAACCGATCTTCAAAAGATTTTCCCCCATCATATCCTCATCGGCATTATAACATATGTATACCCGTCTGATACAGTCGCCCTGATAATCCCTGGATTCAACTCACCCTTAACTTCCAACACAACGTCATCGGTCTCTATTACATCAAGCGCATCAATGAAGTACTTGGCGTTGTAACCGATCTCCATATCTCCACCACTATAGTCTACATCCAGCTCCTCCCTCGCCTCTCCCAGATCAGGGCTACTGGAGGAAAGATCCAGTTTACCGTCCGACAGGCTGAACTTTACGCCCTTCATCCTCTCGGAAGAGAGGATAGAAACCCTCTTTAACGAGCCTATCAATTCTCTCCTCCCAGCTACGACTCTCTTATCATTGTCCTTAGGTACTACCTGCTCATAATCGGGAAACTCCCCGTCTATGAGCCTTATAACAATCTCCGTGTCGCCGGTCTTTACGGCAAAGTAGCTCTTTGACAGCGCAAAATCAAAACTCCCTTCCCTTTCCTCCAACAACTTCTTTATCTCCATGACCCCTTTCTTAGGCAGTATAACCCCCTTTTCTATCTCCGGAATTCCATCCACATCCCTTTCAATTAAAGAAAGGCGATGCCCATCCGTAGCCACCATTCTCATCCCCCCACCTTCCATCTCAAGCAGCACACCATTGATATTGTACCTCGTCTCATCCGTGGAGGCGGCGTAACACGTCTTATATATCATCTCCTGGAACATACCTGACCCTACTGTGCCCTCTATGCATGCATCGAGCTCCGGAAAAGAAGGAAACTCGGCAGCCGGCAAACCCAGTATATTAAAGAGAGATCTCCCGCTTCTTATCCGGACACTACCGGTGGTCGTTGTGGATAGGTCTATATATTCGCTTTGGAGCTCCCTTATTATCTCAAAGAGCTTTTTCGCGTTAACAGTGGCAGAGCCGTTTTCTTCGATGGACACACTGCATGACTCATTTATGAATACCTCCAGAT
>WGFD01000096.1 GCA_015492395.1 Deltaproteobacteria bacterium
ATATGAGGATGTTCTCTTGCTTAATTGTACATTTTTCAATGACCGAAACCTGTACATTTTTCGATGACCATTGACACAGGTCTCTCCGTCGATACAAGCCTATCCAATCCTTCTTTGATCGCCCCGTCTGTAACCTCAACGGCAGCCTCGTACACAAAGAAGGCGAGTTTCTGCGAGTAGTAGGGATGGCACTCTACGAGTGAGACCAATTTGCCCGCCGTATCTTCGGTGCATCTCTTACCGTTCTCTCTGAACTGGAGTGATATGAACTGCTTCAGGGCGGCGGATGGCAGTGGCTTGAGGGGGTAGTTGACGGCGCTCTGAAAGAAGGGGCGTTGCCTCTCGTTGAATATAGCAAGGAGGATGCGGCGGCGACTTCCGATGAAGAAGTAGGAGGCTTGGTGGCGCTGAATATGGGTCCTCATGACCGCCTCTACACGGAGGGACTCTTTCAGTGTGACTATCTCCTGGAATTCGTCCAGCGCTATGTGCACCAACCTGCCTGAAACGGCTATAAATTCTCCCAGTGAGTCCATGGTCTCTTCAAGGAGTTCTATTCCGCTTGTACCCGTCGATGATGGCTCTACCGTGAGTGATACTCCGCCGGACGGATCAGGTTTTAGGATGGGACGAAAAGAACGTATGACCCGAAGTGCGGTCTTCCAGAGTGGTTCCTTGCTGTGGGTTACCGTGAAGACCGCCTTGGCCAGCCTCGCGGCCGCATCGTCTATGGAGGCAACACCGAAGAAGTCGGCAAATATCGTGACCGCGCCCTTGGCGGCCAGGCCGGCCTGGATCCTCCTTACAAGTGATGTCTTTCCGTAGCGCCTCGGTGAGTAGATGACGACATTCGCCTTCGCCACCGCATAGGACTCCAACTCCTTCAACTCCCCCTCCCTGTCACAGAAGGGGGCCCCTACCGGGACCTCCTGTATATAGAATGGGTTACCCACGGCGGACCTCAAGATATTTTACTTAAATACCATTATTGTAGTCCAATAATACATGTCAAATCCTCTGCTGTCAAGCCCATAATCGGTTGTATGATCTCGACGGAAAGGCTCAGAGTGCCGGCCGAAGGAGACCACAACGACGCACCTTCTTTGTCCGATCCACTATCTTCCCGATTCACACACAAGATCGACTACACCTCCGGAGAGGCGGCAAACTTCATTCCCAGATGGAGATGCCATGTATGGAATATCTTCGAGGTTACCGGCCTTGCCTGCCCGGCAAGATGGTGAGATAGATGGCATCAAATGCCTTCAGCACCTCTTCCGTAGTGACGCTGTCGGCATTCGAACCATTCTGGAGGATTGTATGGGGAACTCCCCATGGCGCCCATACCCTCCTGTCTGTAGAACCCCAAATGGCAACTATCGGCTTTCCAAGCGCGGCGGCTATATGCATCGCGCCTCCGTCACAACACACCACCACCGTGGCGAGGCTGAGTATCGCAATAAGCGCACCCAGGCTCTCCGTAGGGCAAGGGTAGACACCATCCCCGCCTGCGCCACTGATCCACTTGGCCTCCTCGTCATCACCCGGATGGCGGGGGTTATCCTTCTCTCCAGGCGACCAGAGCAGCGCCACATCGAATCCGTACTTCATTACGAGCTCTCGCGCCAGGATGGAGAACCTCTCTTTCGGCCACCTGTTGGCGGGCTTCCTTGAACTGACGTGCATAGCCAGAAGCGGCCTGCGGCCCGCCCCTGAAGATTTTAAGTGGGCCTCCATCCGCTTTACTTCCGGATCGGATGGCTTAACCACCATTAGAGGGGGCTCACCGTCTATTCCCAGGGGGCTTAAAAGCCTGAATGCGGAAACAACTTCATGGACAGGACAGGACACTTCATCGACTGCGAGGTTATAGCAGACAGAACTCTCACCTTTAGGGAGATATCCAATTCTCTTCTTCGCACCGGACAAGAGCGCATAGCGTGCGGCCATCTTTGAATAGCTATTGCTGCACGCGACCGCCACATCGTACCCAACCTTTCTGATCGATCGAATCAGCCTCATGTTGTCCAGCCACACCTTATATCTATCACTTTCCCTCAGGTGCTTGGCCTTTTTGTATATATATATATTGTCTATGTCGGGATTATTTGCGACTACCTCCGCGTTATACGAATTCACAAGCAGATCGATCCTGGAGTCAGGATGGCTCTGCCTCAGTGCCCTTATAGCGGGAGTGGTGCAAACAAGATCTCCGATATTGTCTCTTCGTACCAGTAAGACGCTCCTTGGAACTACCATAAACTGAAATGATCCCCTTCCGGGTGCCGTTTAATAAAGTTGCTCATTTTGAGTTCATGGATAAACACTCTTCATAGATGACCAGACTAATACCTGCAAGTGCCATCATGAGATTACCCGCCACCTCCTCCCATAGGCCATTTGAGATGTTAATAACCCCATACGCTATAAGTACGCCGGTAGTCCCATATGCTAGAAATCTAGGACCTCTACGCAACCCTTTTCTGGATATGGAATAGACCTTTATTATGATTGTGGTCCAGAAAAAGATGAAAGCACTCAGCCCAAGTAAACCTATCTCAAAAATTATTTGCAACACGAGGTTATGAGGATTGGCACTTCCATAGCCTTTATCGTTAAAGTAATTATATGCGCCGCTTTTTTCTTTCTCCCATCTTTCCAAAAACCCTTTCTCCCTTGCAACTGTTGCAATCTTCTTCCACCCATAACCATAACCAAAGAGAGGCCTTTGGCTTATCATATCGATAGTCCCTTCCCATATGGAGAGACGATCATTCCATCCGCGATTCTCGTTTGTCAAGTAGGTCTCGTAAGATAATAACGTTTTATATCTCGCAAAGGTATCGGGCTTTGATTGAAAGAGTATCACACCGGCTATAAGCACCGCCACGATACCAACTGCAAATAATTTGTATCTCCTGGCCAGAAGAGTAACTAAGGCAGTTGAAAATATTATTGCCACAAATTGCGTTCGATGGTTATGCAAAAACACAAGGATTAGTTCCAATAATATAAAAATGACCATTAATGATTTCAAACTAAGTCTCTCCCTCACAGAGTAGAGGTAACCTATGGTCAGTGGGATATAAAATGTCGCATGGAGTGAATATCCCCCAAAAAAAGTCTCTCTGTTTTCTTGGGGGGTCATCCTGTCATGATGCTCAAGCCAGTTCAATAAAACTGTAATATCATTCTTATAGAATATCATTATCGTCAGTGCGGCAAAACCTCCCATTGTCGCATAAAAGATAGGCTTAAGGTCATCCATTCCCCTGTATTCACTTATGATGACGAAGAATATAATAACCTGGTAGAAGAGGTTCTTCCTTATGGCATGGATACTTTCGGCCGGGTAGGGGCCGATAATTGAGACAAAGACGGACACGCCGACTAGAAAAAGGAGCGCCAGGACTGTTTTGTCTTTTATATACAGGTTTATCCGACTGTTGAGAAGTTTCGCAATAAAACATAGAAGCATAATGACAAAGGCCGTGTTCCTAATGCCGGCATAACGGCTAAACGGCTGAAAAAACAGGAATATCAGCAGAGGGTAGTGTATAAGACGGTATCTATCTATAAAACCGTTAGCCTTGGATAGGATCCCTTTATTTTCGCCTGTCATCTTCGCCATTAAGTTTGACTCAGAAGACTTGAAATCTTCGGAAGTACATCTTTAACAGTTATACTGGTAACGCAGCTTCTATGTCCCATCTTGCAACTATATGGCGTGGAGAAGGTATGGGAACAGGGAACGCAGTCTATTTCACTATTTTGTATAATTACACTACTCCTGCCTGTTGGTCTCTGGTCGTTCATATTACATGGTCCCGCTATATCTATTACCGGTATACCCAAAGCATCCGCCATATATATAAGGCCAGTGTCTACCCCGATCACAAGTGCTAATCTTCCAATCACCGCTGGCATTTCTGCCAAGCTAAAGCGCCCACAAAGATTCAAGATCCTATCATGATCGCCTATTCTCTTTACAATATAATCTCCCACCTCATACTCATTTAAAGAACCAAGCAAAACAAAGGTCCAGGAGATTTGATCAAAAAGCCCCTCAACAATACCCAGAAAATTCTCCCTTCCCCAATCCTTGAGGCTGTTACCGGTACCAAGGACTATCCCTATAAACGGTAGAGTACCCATAAGCGCAGTCTCTGCCATTCTATCTGCATCCGAGGACGAGTAGACCTCCTTTTCACTGCTTCCAGCCTCTATTCCCAGACACCTTAGGCTGGCAAGGTATGTCTCCAGAGACATCCTGGACGAGGTATGGGCTTCTATATCTGTATTTAGTCCCATAATAAGCTTGAGAGTTGTACCTCCATAGTTTGGATATACTGCCGCCCTTTTTGGTATCATTGCCCAGAACGCAGATAAAATATTTGTCATATTTGGCATGAGGATAACCACTGCCGAATATCTCTGGCCGTAAATCTCACGCGCAAGGTTGATCTTACCGATTAAGCCTTTATGCCGGCTCCCGTCATATTCTATTATCTCATCGACATGAGGGTTACACTTTATAAGAGGGATAGTCACGGAGTCTGCCACAACACCAAGCCTGCTCGAAGGCCTGGCCCTCTTTATCTCTCTAAAGACAGGGGTTGTACATATCATGTCTCCTATCTTGGCTGTCTGCATGATTACTATCGCGTCTCCATCTCTCTTGATAAATTTAGAGAAGAAAAAGATAACTGGATAAGTGAGGTATGCAAGGATCACATAAATCACGCAAGTACCTCTTCAAATACACTGACCACACCGGATATATATTGTTCCATGCTGAATTCTTCCAAAACCCGCCTCCGTCCTCCATCACCCATAGATGTCCTTGTCTTATCGTCTGTTATGAGTTTTTTTACAGCCTCCGCTATAGCTGCTGACCCACCTTCCCTCAATAGGATACCCGTCTTATTACTATCGACAAGCTCCGAGGGCCCGGTAATATCGAAGGCAATAACCGGTTTAGCCAGCAGCATCGCCTCCATGATGACCCTGGGAAGCCCCTCCTTTGCAGAAGACAGTACGAATACATCCATGGTATTGATATACGAGAGAGGGTCATCTGAGAATCCTGTAAAAAAACAATTCTCGCGGACACCCAATCTCTGTGCATGGGCCTCAAGGCTGTCTCTTTCCGGACCATCACCAACAATAACACATGAGATATCGTCCACCATGCTATTCTTCAGGAAAGCGACAGCTTCTAGTAATAAATGAATCCTCTTTCTCTTCACAAGGGAACCTACAGTACCTATCATTACCCCATTCTCTGAGAGACCAAACTCCCTTTTTATATCTATAGGGTCTCTCATTGCGCGCGATTCACTGTCGATGCCGTTATGTATCACGATACATTTTCTTGCATCAACCCCAGCCCTTATAAACGACTTCTTGACACCCTCTGATACACATATAACCCTCTCCGCACAGCTATTCACTTGCTCTGCTTCAAAAGCTGTCAGAGAAACGTCAATGCGCCCATGCTGAATCGAAGGTATCCCCAATGATGCGGCTGCTATTATTCCTTCAACGTTTGAAGAAGGCTGGTTATTCATGTACAGGAGGTCAACTTCTCTGTCTTTCAATACCCCGGCTATCCTCTCAGAGTCTGGGAGTATGCGGTTCCGATAATCAACGGAATCTACAAAGCTTTTTTTAAGTCCAGGGGTTAACGTAAGGCAGGCCCTTCCTGCCTCTTTAAGGATTTTCTTTCTAAATGAAACCTTTTTCCTATCAAGCAGGATAAATTCCACACCCAGCTTATCAAGCTCGCTCTTTATATCGGAGTTGACCCCCATTTTGTAGTTATAATAAAAGATGGCTGAAAAATTGTATGTATTTTTGTCTACCCTCTTCAGGAGTTCTAAAAGGCTGTTTGTTCCACCACCCCACTCCTTACCGGTATCGAGTATTAGTATCTTTTTAGTCATACCTCTGGATCAAGTAAGTCCATCCGGAAACTCAAAGGAGGAATTCTTCACAATATAAGCAGCATCTTCATGTAGAGACCACCTTCTTTAAGACAGAGAGTATTTTAAGGCTATTTATGCTATTATCGAACATATCTTCCGCCCGTTGTCTTGATTTATCTGAGAGCATCCTATGTAGATCACCATCCGCAAGGATCTCGCAAATGCATTGCGCCAATTCTCTGTAATTCCCCTGAGGGTAAATTTTCCCCACGTCCCCAACGAGTTCAGGCATACCACCACTGTCGGTAACGACCACAGGCAACCCTGATGCCATCGCCTCAACAACCGCAAATGGGAACTGGTCTTCCCAGGTTATAGTTGTCAGGCTTGGCATAACAAAAATATCGGCCAGTCTGTAGTATTTATCTATTGACGTATTTTCTATAAAGTCCAACAAAATCACGCTATCGGCAACTCCCAATAATGATACCATATTTCTAAGATTTTCCCTTTGTACTCCACGACCTGCCATGAGCAGTTTTACTTGAATACCCTTATGATGAAGTATCTTTATCGCATAAAGCAATGTAAATGGGTTCTTCCATGATACCAATTTACCCACAAACAAAATCACCTTATCCGCCCCTGAGATTCCTAGCCTTTTCTTTAACCCATCATCCTTTTCTCCCGGTTTAAAAAATGACAGATCTACAGAATTATGAACCACATCAATCATTGATGGATTAATACCCTCATATTCCAGGTTTTTTTTAGCAGTCTCAGATATAC
>WGFD01000097.1 GCA_015492395.1 Deltaproteobacteria bacterium
CTTACTGACACCGCTCTCCTTCTTTGTTACGAGAAAGAGATCTTCGACCTTCTCCCTTTCTTTGATATCCTTTAAGAATCTTCTCTTACGCATATTTTTTTTGATTCACTGTCTGTAAAAAGGCATTGAAGCTCCCCGCAGCAAGCTGCGGGGAATGCCTGCTTGTCAATCTTGGCAGACAGGTCAATCCCGGCAGACGGCAGGCAGCCGCTCGCGATGCATGTTCATAAGCTCCATGCAGCAAGCCGTTGAGAGTGCGCTCCGCATCCATTTCCGAATATATTATAACGTAAATAGAGAAAATGTATATACTGTTTTTTAACTCCCATATGCAGCAAGTCAATATTGCCCTCTGAAGACCGACGGGAGGCCGCCGGTCGCGGGGGTGGTCTGAAAGGTACACACTTGCCAATATCAGGCAGGCCTTCTCATAAGTTCTACATGCCTCCCCCTAAAAAAGAGCGAGAGGATCATACCTAGAGTAAGCACTGTTGAACCGGCTATTATGAACCATATCCCTGGGTCTTTGTAGATATTGATTATAGCATAACTGCTTACAATATGGTCTCTTAGGCTTATGGTATGGTCGTCCACTCTTATACTGGCTCCGATTGATAGTGGGAGCCAACCGCTGCTGCCGGTGGAGCTGAGCACCTCCACGTGCGGATTCCTGTACATGTTGGATCTGGAATATGGCAACCCTCTGTAATCTATGGCAAAGTCCGGTATGATTCTCCCAAGCATAAACCGCTGCTTCCCGTCCGGAGTCCCGAAGCCCTGGCCGAAGTCGACCTTGACGTCTCTTTTGTCAATCTCGATACGGACGCCTGTTACAGTATTGCCGTGGTTGACATGGTAGAATGCAGTACCCTTATAGATTAACGGTCCGTTGATCGTAATGGATTTGCTTGCGACCTCACTATCTCCATAGAGGAGGGTAACCTTTGTCTCGATACTATTCAGTTCTCCGTTTTCTGAGATCTCTGTATCCACCCCGTCCAGACGGAGGAGCAACCCGTCGTGGTATGGAACAGGCATATTCTTCCCTTCGACCAGTAGATTCCCCTGGCTTCTGAAGCCGTATACGCTGCCTATGAGGTGTCCGAGGAGTGCTATCAAAAAGCCTATATGTACCAATTGAGGTGAGATGGTATGCCATGGCCTCCTAGTGAGCACTATCGTTATAATCCTGTCGGCGGTGCAGGCTGCGGTATTTAAGGCAAAGATGAAGATCAGGAAGATGAGTATATATATCCACAGACTCAGGTTCATATTGGTGAGACCGGATGAGACAAGCCACTGAAAGAGTATTGTATGGTCCAGTTTCTGGAATGCCTGCGGATTATTGATAGTGACTATAGAACCCCATACTGCATTCAGACATATGAGCATGCTAAGGACTATTGTGAGTCTTGTCGATATAAAGAAGTGCCATAGAGTCTTCATTTGAAGCTGATTAGAGTAGTGGTGTTCATTCGACCCGCGCCTTTGCGAATACCCAATTTTCGCAAAAAGAGGGGATAAAGGAGTGTATAAACTCTACATCTTCGAAGTGTCCCGGTAGTATCCTGTGCAGTAAATCATAGGTCTCACTGTCGAACTCCGAGCAGCATTGCATAGTAACCATGCCTCCGCGTTTAAGGTTCTTTCTTATCTTCGATGAGAGGTCATTCAGATATGTCTCCCGGTCGGTCTTGATAAATGCCTCCGGGTGCATAGTCAGATCGTATATAATAGCATCGAATGAGTGGGTCTCTTCCAAGAACCGGCCGGCATCTCCGATTATCACCTTTACCCTGGGATCGTCGAAGGCCCCCTTGCAGATGTTCGGCAGGTATTTCTTGGATATATCGATCACCTCTTTATCGATGTCTACCAGTACTACTTTTTTGGGATCATACTTCAGCAATTCCTGCAGCACGCCTCCGTCTCCTCCACCCAGGATGGCGACTTCATCTATATCCGACTGTTCCCTGATGAGTGGAGAGACCAGGTTGGCGTTGTACTTGTATGCGTCCTTTTCGGCGATCTGGAGGTCCTTGTCGAGAAAGAGCATGCGCCCGAAGCTGTCGTTCTCAATGATATCAACCATCTGATAGTCGGTCATCTTGCTCAGGATCTTAGTCTTTACCTGGTACCTAGCCTCTATGGGGGATGTTGAAGAGCTCGCAATCCAATTTGAGTCCTTTACCTCGAGTGGGTTTCCCCTGGAAACCTCTACCGATTTCACAATCTTTGGGCCGAAAGCCTCTTTCAGGTAGTCCAATAGTTTCATCGCTCCTCTGGCTGCGGTGGAGCATATGAATATGTCCAGAGATGCATGGCTGGCCTCCGGATAGGTATGGATGGCTATATGAGATTCGCCGATGATAGCGATGGAGGTCACGCCTATAGGATCGAACTGATAGCTCTCGATCTTCTTTAGTGTGAGGCCGCACTCGACTATGCCATGGACCAGGGTTTCTTCAATGGCCGCCGGGTCATTCAAGATGTCCTTGGAACAGTATATGAATTCCGTCAAAAACTGTGCTCCGGAAGGTTTCATGGCGCAGTCACCGGTCCATAGTCTTTTAGATTAAATACAAACCCTATATTCTATTTAAAAAGTAATGAAAAGCAAGGAAAAAATAGCTATAGTGCTTCGATCTACTTCCCGAATACATTATAGATTGCGCCACCCATGGCAAAAGTAGTATACCTTTTTATTATGGAGGATATATCTTTAAGTGGATTCAGTGATGTGTCGAGGGCCGCGCATAATATAAGATTACTGAAGGATTCCACCCTAGCTGCAGGTATAGAGAGGATTGTTGCGCTGGCAATGGAGACGCCGTCTCCGGATGATGCCCTCAATAACCTGGAGAGGATAGCACCCCACATGACGGAGGAGTATGCGAAGCTCCTTTTGGAAGGGGAAGGGATGGGGGTGGTTTTGAATATGTGCGCGTCTTCTAATATATTGCCGCTCTATATAAGCAGGTCTCCAGACTGTCTGAGGGAACTCTTCAAAGACGGTTCCATGTTCATGAGGAAGGGAAGGAATATCTTTCTGCGCGAGATCCTGGAGGGGATAGACGACGAAGAGGATATCGACTCTGTTGAAAAGGGGCTCAGGCTGTACGGCCGGAAAGAGTGTGTGAGGATAGGCGGCAGAAGTCTTTCAGGTCTCGCACCGATGCAGGAGACTGCAGAAGAGCTGGCCGACCTTGCCAGCGCATCTCTTGAAGTCGCCTACCGGTCTTCGAGGAAGGTATTGGAGAAGGAATATGGGACTCCGTACTGTGCCGGCGGCGAGGGGAGAAGGGAGGCGGAGTTTGTTGTTGTGGGGATGGGAAAGCTTGGTGGGAGGGAACTGAACTTCTCTTCCGATATAGATATCATCTACATAACCTCTTCCAGTGACGGCGAGACATCGGGAGGGATGGTTAAAAGGGGCAAAGGGATAGACCTTCACACATACTTCGTAAAGTTGGCGGAGATGATTACCGGACTGTTGAATAATATTACCGAAGAAGGGTTGGTATTCAGGGTTGATCTCGACCTCCGCCCTGAAGGAAAGAACGGGGATATCGTGAATTCCATAAGGAGTGCCGAGATATACTATGAGTCATGGGGACAGACGTGGGAGAGGGCGGCCATGATAAAGGCTCGCCCTGTTGCCGGAAGTACGGCGCTTGGCGCCAGATTTATGAAGATGATAGAACCCTTCGTATACAGAAGATACCTTGATTTCACCGCCATTGAAGAGATAAAGGCGATGAAGGAGAAGATCGATCTGAGCCTTCTCCGGCGGCCAAGGGACAGGATAGATGTTAAGCTTGGCGTCGGTGGAATAAGGGAGATAGAGTTTTTCGTGCAGGCCCTGCAACTCATATACGGTGGCAAGGATATAAGTGTGCGGGAGGAAAATACCCTTTCCGCTCTGGAGAGACTCATGGATAGAGGCTATATAAGCCGGGGTGATTCGGACTCTCTCAGGGAGAGTTATGTCTTTCTCAGGGATCTCGAACACCGGATCCAGATGATCGAAGGAAGGCAGGCCCATGTGATTCCGCCGGATAAGACGGATCAGCGGAGGATAGCAAGGGCGATGAATCTGGTCGAGGGGGGCGGGGTGACTACCGTTGCAGGATTTTGGAAGGCGGTAAGAAGACATATGGAGAGAGTTCATAAGATATACGGATCCTTGTTTTACAGCCCTTCCAGGGTGGATATTGAAAAGGAACCCCCGGTCGAGGTCTTGGGACTCTTCTCCCCGGAGATATCCAGGGGAGAAGGTGTCAGGGCGATATCATCCATGGGCTTTGAAGATCCCGAGGATGCCTGGAAGAGGTTTCAGGCGCTGAAGGACGGCCCCCCATTCGCACACCTCCCTTCGAAGGCACGGTTGCTGTTGGACAAACTCGGACCGGCCATATTCTTGCGTATCCTGTCGTCGTCAAACCGTGATATGGCACTCGGATACACGGAAGCATTCATGGCCGCAATAGGTGCGAAGTATGAATTTTACGCCCTCCTGGCCGAGAATAGCAAGGTCATAGAACTGCTGGTCAGGATATTCAGTGCCAGTGCATTTCTCTCCAGATTCCTGGTAGAGCATCCCGAGAATATAGAGTTACTCCTCTCTGCCGAACTCAACCGCCCCGTTAAGACGAGAGATGAACTGTATCTGGAGCTTGAAGATCTCCTGGAAGGTGCGGAAGACTATGAGGCCAGGCTTAATGCCATGAGGCGCTTCCGGAACAATGAGGTTATGCGCATAGGTGTAAATGATATCTTCGGCGCGATAGATCCACTAACTGCCTCAAGTCAATTGACCTGCCTTGCCGATATAACGTTGAAGCATGCTTACGAGATTGCCATGAAGGACCTCTCCATGCTGTATGGAGCGCCGAAGGAGGCGAGGTTCTCGATTTTTGGTCTGGGGAAGCTCGGGGGAGAAGAGCTCCTCTACTCATCCGACCTTGATATAATCTTTGTCTGTTCGGCTTCCGGGGGTACGGGTGGGGCGAAGATGGTATCCGGGCCGGAGTTTTTCGCTAAACTGGGCCAGCGGATCATCAGTATCCTTTCCATGATGACCAGGGAGGGGGTGGTCTTCAAGATAGATACGCGCCTCAGGCCTTCAGGCAGCGCAGGACCGCTTGTTGTAACCGGTGATTCGTTGCTCCGCTACTACAGGGAGACTGCCGCCGTATGGGAGCGCCAGGCGATGATCAAGGCGCGTTTCGTATGCGGAGACCACGATTTCGGTCACGAGGTATTCCGGGACTTGCAGAGTGTAATATATTCGAAGAGAATGACCGATAGTGATATGGAAGAACTCTACCGTATGAGGCAGAGAATAGAGACCGAGATAGCAAAAGAAGGACCTTCGAAGTACAACGTCAAGACGGGAAAAGGCGGTCTCGTCGACGTAGAATTTCTTACCCAGACACTGCAGCTTATATACGGAAAGGACGTGCCGTCCATCAGAAAGGCCAACACACTTATGGCCCTGGAGGCGCTGAATAACGCAGGGTATATCGCAGATGGGGATTACGAGGTATTGAAAAGGGCGTATGAGTTCTACAGGCTGATAGAGAACAGGTTACGAATAGTTCAGGACCGTCCAGAAGGCAATCTGCTGTTGGGGTCTAAGGAGCTCTTAAACCTGGCCGGGCAACTGGGGTATAGAGGGCCGTCCCGGGATATGGAACTTGTGAAGGACTACGCGGATATGGCTGAAAGAGTAAGGAGATTATACCTGAAGGTAATTAAAGAGTGCCGTACCGCCAACTCACCCGGGGCTGGAGGGGACTGTGATTCTTCATAGTAAGGAGGTAATGCCGGGCAACCGCGTTGATTGGTAGATTGGTCGGTAGCGGTCTTTGCATATGAGAACCAAAGAGGATGGCGTATAAAATGAAAGAGAAGTGGGGGAAGTTAGAGGAGATAGGTTTCTCCAAACTGCTCCATCGGATATTCGTGTCAAGAGAGAGTGCCGTCATCCTAGACCTGGAGCGTGACGGTATCCATAAGAGACTCTTCTTCAGGGAGGGTATACTTGTCAATGCCTATTCCAATATCCTCGAAGAGGTGCTTGGCAGGGTGATGGTCAGAGAAGGGATTATTACGAGTGAGATGTACCGTAAGACGCTGGAGATCGTATTAAGTGAAAACAGGAAACAAGGCGAGATACTTATCTCTATGGGACTTATAACCCCGGAGCAACTGGAGAAGGCTCTGGGGATGCAGGTAAAAGAGAGGCTCTTCAGCGTCTTTGACTGGGGAGTAGCGACATATCACCTCAAAAGCGTCAAGGTGCTGCCGGATGATGTTAAGGATTATCCAATTCATCCCGCATACGCGATCCTGCATGCAATCAAGGGTGGACATTATCCTTTGGACAGGCTTTCTTCAGATATCGATATCCCTCTGGATGCCGTATGTTCATTCTCCAGGACTACCCATTATCACCCTAATGACTTCGGCGCGTCATCTGCAGAGTATAAGATTCTTTCATATATAGACGGCCGGAAAACGATAAGAGAGGTCATGGAAAAGGCAGGTTTGGGAGAAGGGGATGCGCTTCCTTTTCTGTCTTCCTTGTTCATAACGGAGGTGCTGAAGGTGCCGGCGGGGGACGGGAGAGACGCTGAAGAGGCCTCAGAGGATGATCAGGCCGTCTTGGAGAAGCTGAAGAGCAAGGCTGTAATGTTGAGGTCTGCCACCTTCTACGATGTGCTCGGCGTTAAAAATGATGCCGGTGAAAGGGAGATAAAGAAGATATACTTCGAACTTGCAAAGAAGTACCATCCTGACAGGTTTGCAAACAAACATCCGGAGATAATAAAGATTGCATCCGAGATATTCGCTGTCACGAACGAGGCATATAAGACACTGTCGGACGGGAATGCCAGAAAGGCATATGAGAAGAAGCTTAAGGATGAGGCTGAGGGAAGGGTGTCCGCGGATGGAACGGATATAGTGACCGCGGAGATTCAGTTCCAGAAAGGAAAACATTCCTTGTACAGGAAGGACTATAAGGCGGCGAGAGAGGCGTTTGAATGGGCGGTAAGGCTCTGCCCACAAGAGGGGGAGTATAAGGCATACCTCGGCTGGTCGGCGTTCAATATGGCACAAAAGGACGAGCAAGAGGCTAAGAAGGCCAAAGAACTTATCCATGAGGCCATATCCAGGAATCCGAAACAGGACAGGGCGTACTATTTTATAGGTGTCATACACAGGATGGAGGGCAATATAGAAGAGGCCGAGCGTTCTTTTTCACGGGCGGTAAAGCTGAACCCCCACCTTAGCGAAGCCGTCAGCGAACTGCACCTTATTCAGTTGAGAAAAAGTAGACAGAAGGGCAGTGTGTCGGGGGGGATATTTAGCAGATTCTTCGGCAAGGACCAGGCTTGACTCCGATGGAGGGATGTGGGTAGCGTCTTTTTTGTCCTGTTTTTACGCCATCTCCGCGCATATGTCTATGGCGTTGTGTATAGTATATAGTATTTGACCTGCCTCACAAACGCCGGGTACGGTCGGGATGCGGCAGCTATAACATCGCTATTATTCCTTAAACTCTAATATTGGTGGCAGGAGATGAAGGGCTCGTCTATATCAAAAGAGGGATGGTCGCTAAGGGTGCCCACCAGGGGGAGGAGCACCCTCCCTCTAATGAGCGGTGAGGTTGTGAAGGGGAAGGTGCTGGAAGTACTGTCTGACGGTGATGTCTCCATCCGCATCAAGAACAGGATAATAAAGGCCAAAACCGGCATACCTTTGAGCAAAGGGGATCTTCTTACACTGAAGGTTGCTATAGACACTAATGAGATACGCCTTAGACTAGTAGAAAGGACAGACGGGAACCGGGTATTGTCCACAGGTATCCTGCAGTCACTTGTTGATAGCCTCAAGGAGCCGGCGACAAACCTCCATGAATTGATGGCCCTGAAGTCCTTCCTGGAGAGGTTCCCGGGGTCTCTCAGTGAAGGGTTCCCGGAATTGGCCGCGCTGAAAGGATTCCTGCCTCTGATCACTGCAGTGTCCGGCGACACTTTGCATTACTTCATCGAATCCGGTGGCCTCTTTTATGAGTCGAGGCTGAGGGGATTCCTTCTGCCGTTTCTGAAGGGTGGAAGACCGGAGGGTTCCGGTGAGAGAGTACGTCAACCATACATGACGGAAGAGCACCGGACGGATAACTGGTATTTAGAGAAGGGAGTAAGGCGACTGGTTGAAAGGGATTTGAAGGGTGCGCTTTTAAGGGCGAGGCTGGTTCTCGGTAATAGTCTCCTTCGCAAGGCCCTGATTGAGAGCAATATCGAACCCGGTGAGATGACCAAAGTCATAGACAAGCTCCTCAACCAAATAGAGCACTACCAGTTGAAGTCGAAGCTGAGTGGTGCTGTGCAGACCGCCATGCCGTTTTTATGGGACGGTCTTAAGGGAGGCGAAATTATCATCAGGGGAGAAAGGGGGAATAACAGCGGCCTTGGAGGTGGCTCTTGCTCCTGTGTAATAAACCTTGACCTGGAAAGGGGTGGAAGGTTGGTAGTGCATATACTTATGCAAAACGGCCGCTTCGACATCTCATTGTCAGGGGATAATAGCGCCTTCCTGCATGTCGTAAAGGAAGGGATTAGGGTGCTTGAGGAAGGCTTCGCCATATCCGGCTTGAAACTGGGAAGTGTAAGGATATGGCATGAGGACGAGGTGGAGTTCATAGACGCGGTTTCAGGTAGTCTCGATGTGACGGTATGACTGTAAAAAATAAGAAGATGGCCGTTGCTCTAAGATACAGGCAAGGGGCTGACTCGGCGCCGAGGGTTGTCGCCAAGGGCAACAGAAAGATAGCCGAGAAGATCATAGCCATAGCCAAGGAGCACGGTGTGCCTGTCCATGAAGACAGAGACCTTGTGGAAGTACTCTCCACACTGAAACTCAGCGAAGAGATACCTCCGGATCTCTACAAGGCCGTCGCAGAGGTGTTGGCATTCATATACAGTGTCAGTAAAAGAGTATAGCCATTCGAAGCCGGAGCTTACTGCAACTAACATGCAACAAGTCTTAATTGTAGTGGCGATGCATCAAACAGTTCAGTCAACCGTCCGGTCGGTCTGGCGGCATGTTACGGTGGCGAGGAGTTCGGAGTTATATCGCCTGAAGCGGACGGGATAGGCGCTCTCCATGTCGCAGAGAAGATGCACAAGGCTGTGGAGACCTTGAGATAGCCAACTATCAATTCCCAGGTCGGTGATTTCGTAACCGTCAGCATAGGTGTCACTGCCATTATCCCTGCCAATAGCTATATACCATCGAAGATCATCGCTCTGCACAGGCCCTCAAGGAGTCCTTATCAACTTGAATGAGCGCGTCTCTTTGTGTTAGACTCCTTGTCGACGATATGGATTGTGGTCTGGCAAAGTACCCTTTTACTTGATATAAGCCCATAAAAGGACGTGATTACGCGGTTATGGGAACTGCCATCTTAGGGGGAACATTCAACCCCATCCACTACGGCCATTTGAGGGTCTCCGAAGAGGTTCGTGAGACCCTGGAGCTTGACAAGGTTATCTTTATTCCTACCTTCATACCGCCCCATAAGGAGGAGGGTTCGTCTGCATCTCCGGAGCATAGATTGGAGATGACACGACTGGCCGTTAAGGATAATCCATCATTCGAGGTCTCCGATATGGAGATCAAGAGGGGCGGAAGGTCCTATTCGGTCGCAACCTTAAAGGAACTGTATGAGAAGAGTCCGGAGATAGAGATAAATTTTATAGTCGGTGCCGATTCATTCAATGACATAACTACTTGGCGTGAATACGAGGAGATATTTAAACTTACAAACCTCGTTGTAGTTCCCCGTCCCGGATATCCTGTGAAGAAGGTTGGGGAGGTCCTCCCTATTGCGCTGGCACGTAAGTTCTGGTATGATTCCAAGACCGGAGCCTATATCAATGACTACGGGAGATCGGTACGGCACGTGGAGACTACTTTACTGGCCATCTCCGCCTCAGATATGCGGGCCAGGGTCAAGAGGGGCAGGACCTTGAGGTATCTTCTGCCCCCTGAAGTCGAGGGCTATATTAAGTCCAATGGACTATACAGATGATCCGTGTGTCGGTTAATGACATCGAGACGCCCGCAAGACAAGGAGGCGTGCGGTTTGCGAGGCGGTTGTATTTTTAACCGGCGCGTAGATGAAGAAATACTTGCATGGACAGGCGAGGTAATAGGTATCTGAACCAGTGGAAGTTACAATCGGGACGATCAATAGGAAGGAAAAAGAGCTGGACCTTCAAAAGAAGGCTTCCAGGATTGTCGAGTTAGCCCTCGACAAGAAGGCGGAGTATCCGGTCGTCATAGATATCAGCCGGCTTTCCGCTATCTCTGACTATCTAATCCTGCTCAGTGGTACCTCCGCCAGACATGTGCAAACCATCTCAAAGGCCATACGTGAAAATCTGAAAAAGAGGCGATTGAGCCCTTTGAGTACCGAGGGCGTGAATGAGGGACATTGGGTGGTGCTGGACTATGACGATATCATAGTCCACATCTTTCATGAGCCTGTGCGTGAATACTATGATCTTGATGGACTCTGGGCCGAGGCCCCGAGGGTTGAGCTGGAAGTCATGAGGGAACCGGCAGGTATCTCTGATAAGGCCAGATAGTTGAAACTGCTAATCC
>WGFD01000098.1 GCA_015492395.1 Deltaproteobacteria bacterium
CTATATAATTGCATCCATAAGGAGGGGGCAGAAGGTAAAGGAACTGGACGCCTTCATCCGCGCATTCAACAAAGGAGCGCTATATGCGCTTAAAAACTACTTTAGAAGGGAGATAAATCTTTTCTTTTCCACTACGTCCATCCACGAATCCGCCATCGAGAAGGGCTATTCCTTATGGGTTAACTTCGCCTATCTAAGGGCCTTCGATCAGGCCGAATATATACACAACCTGAGAAGGAGGACCGAAATTTCCGGGAAGGTCTTGGATTTCAAGCCTTACTTCGAGAGGAACATAAATAAACTCCTGATACATAACGGCCGGTACATACGGCGGATTACGCCGAGCGGGGACTACGATTACAAACCGGATGTTACTCTCATGAGTCCATTTTACTTCGGCTTCCATAACACGAACCCCGAGATCATGAGGAATACGGTAGAGTTTACGGCCAATCACCTCTGGGACCCGGAACTTGGTATGCTTCAGAGGTACCTGCCTTTTACGGAGAGTATAGATACTCATATACACTCAGGGAATGGACCGTGGTTGCAATACACTGCGATCCTGGCGAGATATTACTATATTGTCGGAGAAGCAGCGCTGGCGGACAAGATAATGGCCGAGATAGACAGATACAAGTCTCCCGAAGGATATATACCGGAGCATCTCAGTACCTTCAAGCGTTTTGAAGAGTTCATGAAACTGGAATGGCAGACAGGGTTGGACTTCAGAAAGGAGTTCGAGAAGGAGATCCTTATGCCGGATATAACATTCGACCTTATACTTGAAGAGCTTAATAACATGAAGAGGAGTTACGATGCCATATTAAATGAGCATTCAACGAAACCGGATACTCCCTACATAGCATTTGCCGCACCCCTTATGTGGTCCCATACCGAATACCTGAAGGCCGTTCTTGCCAGGCATAATGAGCTTACAAGGAGTTCTTCGAGTCCATCCACCCGGTAAAAGACGCCGTATAGAGGGCGTATCCCCGGCAGATTGTCGGATGGAGCTTCGGCTACGGAAGAGAGGCCGCCTTATGATCCACCTTTTCCTTCCAATACGGCCTTGACATTATCCAGCAACTCTTTTGCGATGGAGTCCATAAGGCTGCCGATAAGGAATGAAGTAAGCCTTTCGAGCACATGAACGGGAGGATCACACTCCATAGTAAAGTGGACCCTCGTTCCATTATCAGTGGCCTCCAGGTCGTAGCTTCCCGAATTCTTTAAGCCGCCTACAGATGACCATGCGAAGCGGCGGGGTTTTTCATACTCCGCGATCTCTGAATCCCACTCCAGGTCTACGCCGGCAAACTGAATCTTCCACCTGTAGCTCTTCAATCCTATCTTGCTGATCTTTTTGATGATGGAAGAGTAGTTTTCGAAGGCCTCAACCCTCGATATGAGGTCAAATACATCTTCCCTGGGCGCTGCTATGTCTATAGTCCTTTCGATTTTCATGCTATCCTTCCATATCTCCTGACGGCAATTTTAGCACATCTGATACTTTTATTTCTATACCTAAGTTTTGTCTGGATAGAACCTTGAGGTGCCGGATGTGCAGCCGTCCACTGTATATTCACGATGTGCGCCTTCGGACCATTTTCCGAGGATTGACCACCGTGTATTTAATGTGGTATCTTCAGTCACTATGGGGTTATTCAAACTAGTTGCAGGGTGGACCGGCGCAGGAGAGTCAGGCAACGATTCAAGACTGACCGCACTGAAACCCAGCCAGTTAGTCCTGCTCACATCCGATGGTTCGCTTACAGATATGTTGGAAGTGCTCTGTAACTCCAAGGTAGAGGCTGAAATAAAGTCGAGTCGCAGCGGGACGTTAGGTGTGGCTCAGTCCGAATTTCTCGGTATGGAACCCGGTACTGCCGCTATTGAGAGGAACGTATGGCTCAAGGCTGGTGGCCGGAAGCTTGTTTATGCCCATTCGATCGTTCCCTCAAGCCTGCTTGCTAAAGACCTCGCCGATGATATCTCCGGTACGGAGATACCTATGGGCAGGATCCTGAAGGGCTATTATCCATTTTCTATGAAGGATAGAATAGAGATCGGTATAGTCCTCTCGGATGACATAGCCGGTAATCTCGCGATACCACCGGATACGCCGCTTTGGGCCAGAAGGTACAGGTTATCGGTCCTCTCACCGGAACGAAACGGCAGTGTGAGGGCTATGATAACGGAGGTATTCTCTTTGGATCTGCTTGGGATGCCGGTGTTTGGATGAAAGGCATGGAGAAGGCGTTATTCAACGTAAAGTTTATTGCTGTAAGTGACCTTATTCGCCTAAGAAAGCAGTACGGCACGGTCCTGGTACTGTTGCCTACACTATGGTCGCTATTCATGGCCTCAGGTGGGATCCCGGACGCTAAGTTCCTGGTGATCTTTACGGTCGGAGCATTTCTCATGAGGAGTGCCGGGTGTGCCGTAAATGATATAGCCGACAGGAACTTCGATAAGCACGTGGAAAGGACGAAGAGCAGGCCTGTAGCGGAGGGCAGATTGAGCGGAAAAGAGGCGTTAGCCGTCTTTATAATACTCTCCCTTGCCGCCTTCTCCCTGGTACTTTTTCTGAATAGATACACCATCCTTCTCTCCACCATAGGTATCGCATTGGCCGTTGTATACCCCTTCGTTAAGAGGGTCAGTCACTTTCCGCAGGTTGTTTTGGGCATTGCCTTCGGCTGGGGTGCGGTAATGGCATGGGCTGCGGTTAGAAACGAGTTGGGGCCTGAAGCGATCCTTATTTTTGTCGCAAATATATTCTGGTCCACTGCGTATGATACTGTATATGCCATGATGGATGTGACCGATGACGTGAAGATCGGTGTTAAGTCTACGGCGATATTCTTTGGTCAACATGTATTCAGGGCACTTGTTGCCCTCTACATCTGTTTTGTTGCCGTCATGTTTATGGCCGGCTGGGTGGATGGGCTGGGGGTGCCGTTTTATATGGTCCTTCTTTTAGTCTTAGGCGCCTCTCTCTTTATGGTTAAAAGACTTAAGGATATGCCTACCAGAGAGACTGCATTTCGTGTCTTCGTCGCAAACTGCCTGACCGGCGGCATGATCCTCTTCGGTATTATCTTCTCCATGGAACGGATATGATACACAAAGACCTGAGAGGATTTCTTCAACTCCTGGAAGGGAATGGGCTTTTAAAAAGGATAAGCGCCGCTGTCGACCCTCACCTCGAAGTGTCAGAGATAATAGACAGACTGGTAAGGAGTTCGGGACCGGCGGTGCTCTTTGAAAACATCCGTGGCTATGATGTTCCAATTGTTGCCAACCTATTCGGTACCGAGGAGCGTGTAGCCATGGGGCTCGGCATCAGGCCGGACGAATTTATTGAGGTAGGGAAGTTCCTGGCCTATCTGCAGAGGCCTGAGCCGCCGGAGGGGATCTGGGAGGCGGTGAAGAGTATACCCTTCTTTGGGAAGGCGCTTACACTCGGTCCGAAGACCGTGAGGTCGGCTCCGTCACAGGAGGTCGTGCTCGAAGGAGACGACGCAAGGCTGTCGAAGTTCCCTATTATAAAGTGCTGGCCGGGGGATGCCGGACCGCTTATAACCTGGCCACTGGTCATCACGCAGGGCCCGGATGGAGGGACGGTGAATGTCGGGGTTTACAGGATGCAGTACCTCGATGATAGGAGGGTGATAATGCGTTGGCTTAAGCACAGGGGAGGAGCTGAGCATCAGAGGCAGTGGATGAAAAGAGGTGAGCCTATGCCGGTCGCGGTTGCCATAGGATGTGAGCCGGCCACTATTATTGCCGCCGTCACCCCTATTCCGGAGGACATGAGTGAATTCCACTTTGCCGGCATACTGAGGAAGAAGGCCATCGAACTGACAGAATGCAAGACGGTTCCACTAAAGGTGCCGGCGACGGCTGAGATAGTGATTGAAGGAGAGATTATACATGAAGACACCGCTCTGGAAGGTCCCTTTGGAGACCATACCGGCTACTACAACCCTGCTGAGCCGTTCCCTGTACTGCATGTAAAGTATATTACACACAGGAGGGCCCCCTTGTATCTGACCACTATAACGGGAAGGCCCCCGAAGGAGGACGCCATTATAGGCTTGGCCTTGAACAGGATATTTCTGCCGACCCTGAAGCTCCAGTTTCCGGAGGTGGTTGACTTCAACCTGCCTATGGAGGCGGTGTCATACCGAATCGCCGTCATCTCTATCAGGAAGGCATATCCCGGGCATGCCAGGAACATTATGATGGGTATATGGGGAGTGCTCAAGCAGTTTATGTATGTTAAGTATATCATAGTTGTGGATGATGATATCGATGTGCACAGTTGGAGGGATGTGGTCTGGGCCATCGCGACAAGAGTCGATCCTAAGAGGGACACGGTCATTATAGACAAGACCCCGATAGATTACCTCGATTTCTCTTCTCCGGTACCTGAACTTGGAAGCAAGATGGGCATAGACGCCACTATGAAGTGCCACCCGGAGGTCCATCGGGAGTGGGGAGAGAGACTGGAGATGGAGCGGTCTATAGTGGAGTTAGTAGATAGAAGGTGGACGGAGTACGGCTTTGAATAGCTCAGATCTAAGAGAGGGTTCTCACTTCGATAGATTTGCCGATGACTGGTGGAACCCAAAGGGCAGGCTTTCGGCCTTGCACAAGATAAACCCCCTTAGGTTCGGGTATATCTCCGGTAAGGTCGGTTCGTTAAATGGTAAGAGGGTATTGGATATCGGTTGCGGAGGGGGGCTGCTCTCGGAGGAATTTGCAAAAGCGGGAGCGCAGGTCACAGGTATCGACCTATCACCGGTGGCCGTAGAAGCTGCGAAGAAGCATGCCAGTGGAGCGGCCCTTGCCATAGACTACATGGTTGCCTCTCCGTCGGGACTTCTCGATGGCAGGGTGCCTCCTTTCGATATCGTCATCTGCGCGGAGGTACTGGAGCATGTGGACGACCTGGAAGGGTTTATCAGGGACTCATCTATGCTGCTTGATAGGGGTGGAGTCTTTTTCTTCGGCACGATTAACAGGACCCTCGCAGCGAGATTCCTTGCGATCTTTATAGCGGAGGATGTATTGGGCATGGTACCGCCGGGGACACATGATTACCGGCGGTTTATCAAACCATCTACACTGGCACGGCTGTTGCGGCGGAATGGTATAGTAGCTAAAGAGATAAAGGGCATGAACTTGGATCCACTAAGACTGAGATTCAGGATATCCAACTACACAGGGATTAACTATCTGGGATATGGAGTGAAAGAGGTCTGAATAGTTATGGATTTTCCGCGTCATACGTACCGCTTCTTGCCTTTTCCCGAGACTCCAACACCTCTCCAATAGATTTGCCGAGACGCTTTCTCCCCTCAGGACGGGAATACCTGACATAGATTACGCCCAGCACGGCTATAACGGTGCCACCTATAAGGTCGTTGATCAGGTCCCACATCGTGTCATTCAACCCTCTCTGTGCATCCAATCCGAAGAGTTGATCCACACTGAATTCGCCTATCTCCCAGAGAGCGCCGATTGCCAATGCGAATGTGACCGTGAATATGCCGATAAAGGGAAGGGTCAGCCTGATTTTCTTTGTATAGTGAAGATTGAATACCACCATGAAGGCCAACATGGCTACCACAGCGCTGCTGTATACGTGGAGAATCTTATCCCATATCCATATCTTATGGTAAAACTCCAGGAGCTCCCCGAAGAAGGTATGCAGGAAGATGGAGAGGGTTATAAGCAGATCGATTTCAAACGGGAGGCTGACACGGTAGTTGCGCTGTATTATGCTCGGGGTAAGGGAGAGGAGGAAGGCGACAAAGGTGGCAAGTGCGAAGAGGTAATTTCCCTTGTAGATGACGTATGGAAGCATCGCTATCAATATAAGCTTCATAAGCCATGACAGCAGGGTTGTTATGGTTATCGTCTTCCAGCTTGTAGGCACTGAAGTCATATCCCTTGAAGGCTAGATCGATTATTTATTATTATGGCGCTTCTCTGGTATCTCCCATATCTTTATAAGTTTCTCTGGTTAAAGAGGTCCGGTTCCTCCCTCTGCTCCTCTTTTTTGGCCACTCCTGCTCCTCCCTGTTCAGTCCCTTCGCGCTCCACATTCTTGTCTGGCAGATAGCCCTTGTGGATGTACCTGTTGTAGAGCCGGTGGTAACTCGTCCATCGTGAGTCTGAATCCGGTTCGCTTGCTATATGTGCCTGCATGGACTGTATCTTTGAGTCCAGGTCGTCGCAGTAGTATAGGATCACGGCCTCCACGGTCTTGGGCCTCTTGGGAGAGCCGAACTCCAGGTGTCCGTGGTGTGAGAGCAACATATGTTTCAAGAGCATGGCGAGTTCTCCGGGGAAGTCTGGGATCTCCCGAATCTTTTCATCTAACAAGTTGATCCCGATCGTTATATGGCCGAGCAACCTGCCCTCATCCGTGTAATCAAAGCTCCTTTCATAGGATAGCTCGTATATCTTGCCTATATCGTGCAGGATGGCACCTGCTGTAAGGAGATCCTGATTGATGCCTTCATAGTGTTCCGATACCTCCCTCACAAGACTGCAGAGGGAGAGGGCATGCTCGATCAGCCCGCCGATGTAGTTATGGTGCATGCTCTTGGCGGCGGGCGCCCTCTTGAACAGTTCCCTGATGGACTCATCCCGAAAGACCGATATGAGCAGCGCCTGCAGGTGCATATCTTTTATGCCCGATATTATCGACTCCAGGGATTGGAGCATCTCATCGAGATCTCTTTTTGACGCAGGCAGAAAGTCGGTGATATTCACGTCGGATGGGGAGATGGATTCCACTGTGGTTGCGTTTATCTGGATATTCCCCTGGTACGCCACTGCAAAACCCCTGACTATCACGAAATCGCCTTTCTTGAATCCGGCTGAGATATCCTCTACCCTGTCCCAGACCCTCGCTTCCAGTTCACCGCTTCTGTCCATGAGTTTGAGATTGAGGTAGCTCTTGCCGCTCTTACTGACAC
>WGFD01000099.1 GCA_015492395.1 Deltaproteobacteria bacterium
GGAGATGTGTATAAGAGACAGTCGTAGGATACATAGGTGACAGGGACGCAAGCCGCATCATGTTCGATGGGCTTGCGAGGCTCGAGTACAGGGGGTACGATTCAGCGGGGGTCGCCGTTATCGATGCCGGGAAGGTCCGCATCAGGAGGAGCGTGGGCAAGCTCGCTCAACTTGAGAAACGGCTCGCGGAGAGGCCTGTCAGCGGACATATAGGTATAGGTCATACGCGGTGGGCGACACATGGCCGTCCTTCGGAAGAGAATGCCCATCCGCATCTGGAAGGCGGAGTCGCCGTGGTGCATAACGGGATTATAGAAAACTACCTGGGACTGCGGGAGTCGCTGAGGAGTGAGGGGGCGACCTTCAAGTCGGAGACGGATACGGAGATATTGTCTCACCTGATTCATCAAAAGGTTAGTAAGGGCAGGTCGCTGGAGGATGGGGTCAGGGACGCATTGAAGGTGATAAAGGGCTCATATGCCATGGCCGTCATAAGCAAGGACGAGCCGGACAAGATAATAGCGGCCAGGATGGAAAGCCCGCTGATTATCGGGCTCTCCAAAGGCGGAGCCTACCTCGGCTCCGATATCCCCGCCCTGCTGGGCTATACACGGACCATGCTCTTTCTGGAAGACGGGGAGATGGCGATACTTTCGAAGGACAAGGTAGAGGTCAAGAGGATATCCGACGGTGTAATTGTAAACAAGACGCCCAGAGAGGTCGATATCAACCCCATAATGGCCGAAAAGGGCGGTTACCGCCATTTCATGTTGAAGGAGATCTTTGAGCAGCCCAGGGCCATTACCGATACCTTCCGCGGCAGGATACTCGAGGAGTCGGGGGAGGTCGTCTTTGAAGACTTCAATATCGATATAGAGGGTATAAAGAGGGTCTGCATAGTGGCCTGCGGGACTTCCTGGCACGCCGGACTTGTGGGAAAGTTCCTCTTTGAGGAGCTGTGCAGGATTCCTACCGAGGTTGATCTTGCCTCCGAGTTCCGCTACCGGGATCCGCTTGTGGACGGGAAGACACTCGTTATAGGCATATCGCAGTCCGGAGAGACCGCCGATACGCTGGCCGCGGTACGGGAGGCGAAGAGGAAGGGTGCCCGGATAGTCTCCATCTGCAATGTGATCGAAAGTAGTCTGGCAAGGGAGTCTCTATTCACCATCTATACCCATGCCGGTCCCGAGATCGGTGTCGCATCGACTAAGGCATTCACTACCCAGATAGTGGTCTTCTACCTGCTGGCCGTCTTCATTGGAGGAAGGCTGGGCAGGATTAAACCGGAGATGAGAAGGGAGTTGATTCAGGAACTTGTAAGGTTGCCCGGGAAGATAGAGGACCTCCTGGAGCTTGAGGGGGATATAGAAGACATTGCCAGGAGGTACTTCCATTATAGAGACTTTATCTACCTTGGGAGAGGGATAAACTATCCGATCGCCCTTGAGGGAGCGTTGAAGTTGAAAGAGATATCCTATATCCATGCGGAGGGCTATCCCGCGGGCGAGATGAAGCACGGTCCCATAGCGCTCATAGACGAGGACATGCCTGTGGTAGTCTTGGCCCCCCGGGACAAGATCTATTCCAAGATCCTTTCGAATATGGAGGAAACGAAGGCGAGATGCGGGAAGATAATTACGATCACAAGCGAAGGCAGCAACGAGCCCGGGACCAAGTCCGATGACTTGATCAGCTTGCCCCATACATCGCACCACTTGACGCCTATACTCCTCACCGTGCCGCTGCAGCTTCTCGCTTACCACATCGCGGTCTTGAAGGGGACCGATGTCGACCAGCCGAGAAATCTGGCAAAGAGTGTTACCGTGGAGTGACCGCAAAGCCGCCTATGGATGGAATCACCTACCCCAGGAGTATAAAAGAGTGGCCGGAAGACGACAGGCCCAGAGAGAGACTCCTGAAGTATGGTTCCGGCAGTCTTTCCGATGCCGAACTGCTGGCGATTATCTTGCGGACCGGCACCAGAGACAGGAGCGCACTGGACTTCGCGAAGGCAATGATCAGCACGTATGGTGATTTCAGGAGCATGGACATGCTCTCTGTGGGGCAGTTGCGCCGGATGAAGGGCATAGGGACGGCGAAGGCGGCACAGGTAATGGCCGCGCTCGAGATCGCGAAGAGATACCACAGCAAGCCCTTCAGGCCGGGCGCGCAGTTCACGAACAGCAAGATCGTGTACGACCACTTCTGTGAGTCCATGAGGAGCAAGAAGAAGGAGGCGTTCATTGCCGTCCTTCTTGACAGCAAGAACCGGAAGCTGAGGGAGATACGCATATCCGAGGGAAGCCTGACATCCTCCGTCGTGCACCCCAGGGAGGTGTTCAATCCGGTGGTCAAAGACTCGGCCGCCGCTGTCCTCTTCGTCCATAATCACCCTTCCGGCGACCCGAATCCGAGCAGGGAGGACGTGGAGCTGACGAAGCGGTTGCGCGAAGTCGGAGATCTCCTCGGTGTCAGGGTGCTCGACCATATAATTATTGGAGATGGAAGATATCTTAGTTTCGCGGATGAGGGTATTCTGTAATCTCTCCCGGAGTATGTTGCCGGGTGGCATACGCGACCGGACATGTGAAAATCCCCTGTAGCTTGCGGCAGGGAACTTTGATGGTTGATACAAGTGCATCTTGAACACATAATATTCATATTGATATCCTATGTCATCGGTTCCATCCCGACGGGGATCATAGTCACGAGGTTCATGGGGGCTGCCGATCCCAGAAAGATCGGCAGCGGCAACATCGGTGCGACCAATGTAGGCAGATCCGCCGGCAAGACCGCGGGCATTGTTACACTGGCCGGTGATTGTCTTAAAGGGCTGCTTCCGACCCTTGCGGCTCTCAAGCTGTACCCATCCGTTCAGGTGGTGGGCCTTGCCGGTTTCGCGGCATTCCTGGGCCATATCTTTCCCGTCTTCCTTGGATTCAAGGGGGGGAAAGGGGTTGCAACCGCCCTCGGCGTGTTTGTAGTGATCTCACCTCTCGCAACGTTGCTGTCTGCGGTGCTCTTTGCCGTCCTTGTAGGTGTCTTCAGGTATGTTTCTGTGGGGTCGATGGTTGCCGCGGCGGCGATGCCGCTCTTTTTGGGCCTCTTCGTCCCTTCGGCTTCCTACATACTTCTTGGCGCGATGGTGGCGGTTGTAATCATTTTAAGGCACGGAGAGAATATAAAGAGGCTTTTGGCCGGCAA
>WGFD01000100.1 GCA_015492395.1 Deltaproteobacteria bacterium
CCATAGCGGACGGGCTTATGAGCATATTCCAGAGACATCCCGGCAGGATATACATCCAGTCACGGCCGGATAATGCACAAGCACAGTTTGTGCTCTTTACAGAATCACCCCCTTGAAAATTGGGGGAACTTCAGCGTTTTTATGACTTGAAGGATATCCTCCCGGTGGTATAATACGTTGTTGAGGTTAAGAGTGGATGCTCGGGTCTGACCATTTCGTATCGGTGACCGGTCAAGTGGTGTGGTTAAGGATAGGCAAAGAGATCTTATGATACCTAAGGAGGCGTAATGGCTCAGGAAAAGATACCGGTATACATAGAAGACGAGATGAAGAAGTCCTACATGGACTATGCCATGTCGGTAATTATAGGCAGGGCCCTTCCGGATGTTAGGGACGGTTTGAAACCGGTTCACAGACGGATCCTCTATGCAATGCACGAGATGGGGGTAGAGTGGAATAAGCCCTACAAGAAGTCGGCAAGGGTGGTTGGTGATGTCATCGGGAAGTATCATCCCCACGGTGATGCGGCGGTATACGACGCGATAACCAGGATGGTTCAGGACTTTTCTCTGAGGTATCCTCTCATAGACGGACAGGGGAACTTCGGGTCCGTTGACGGCGACCCTCCTGCGGCCATGCGTTATACAGAGATCAGGATGGCCAGGCTTGCAAGTGAGTTGCTTGCCGATATAGAAAAGGAGACCGTAGACTTCGGTCCTAATTATGATGATTCTCTAAAAGAGCCTTGCGTGATTCCCAGCAAGTTTCCAAACCTGCTGGTCAACGGATCGTCCGGTATCGCCGTGGGCATGGCCACTAATATGCCGCCCCACAACCTCACCGAGGTGATAGATGCGCTCATATGCCTCATAGATGACCCCGATGTGGATGTGGCTAGACTCATGACCTTTATTCCAGGGCCGGACCTTCCGACAGGTGGCTTTATATACGGGGTGGAGGGGATAAAGAGCGCCTATGCGACCGGCAGGGGAATAATTCAGTTGCGGGCGAGGGCCATGACGGAGAGGCACCCGCGCACGGGTAGGCAGGCGATAATAATCACTGAGATCCCGTATATGGTCAATAAGGCGAGACTCATCGAAAAGATAGCCGCCCTTGTCAGGGATAAGAAGGTGGAAGGAATCTCTGACATAAGGGACGAGTCCGACAGGGACGGTATGCGGATAGTCGTTGAGCTGAAGAAGGATGAAGTTGCCGAAATGATATTGAATTCTCTCTATCTCCATACCCAGATGCAGACCAGCCTGGGCATCATCAACCTTGCCATCGTGGACAATCAGCCCAAGGTGTTGACGTTGAAGGAGATACTTCAACAGTTTGTCCTATTTAGGAAGGAGGTAGTTACCAGGAGGACCAACTATGAGCTCAGAAAGGCCAGAGAGAGGGCTCATGTACTGGAGGGACTCAAGATCGCCATCGATAACCTGGATGAGGTTATCGGCCTTATCAGGAAGTCCAAGTCGCCCAGAGATGCAAAGGATGGACTGATGTCCGGATTCGAACTTACAGAGGTGCAGGCCCAGGCCATACTGGATATGAGGCTCCAGAGGTTGACGGCGTTGGAGAGGGACAAGATTGTCGAAGAGTACAAAGGAATCGTAAGGTTGATCAAAGATCTCGAGGCTATACTTGCCGATGAGCAGTTGCTTCTGAATGTGATAAAAGGGGAACTCCAGGAGATTAAGGCCCGTTACGGTGACGAGAGAAGGACCGAGATCATCAAGTCGCGCACTGAGATAACCCTTGAGGATATTATCAAGGACGAGGATATGGTCGTAAATATCACGCACGGCGGGTACATAAAGAGAAATCCTACCAGCCTGTTCAGGATACAGCGGCGCGGAGGCAAGGGGAAGACCGGCATGACCACCAAGGCCGATGACTTTGTGGAACATCTCTTCGTCGCGTCTACGCACAGTTATATCCTGTTCTTTACAGACAAGGGCAAGGTATACGCTCTGAAGGTATACGATATCCCCCAGGCAGGCCGCGCGGCCAGGGGC
>WGFD01000101.1 GCA_015492395.1 Deltaproteobacteria bacterium
CAGAAAGCTTATGGATGACATGAATATAGACTTGAAAGGATCCGGAGAGGAGGCTGCCAGGCTGGCCAATGAGGGGAAGACCCCCATGTTTATAGCCAAGGGCAAGGCGCTGATGGGTATCATAGCCGTTGCGGATGTCCTGAAAGAGAACAGCGAAAAGGAAATTAAAGAGATTCACAAACTGGGGATAAAAGTGGCTATGCTCACGGGCGATAACAAGAGAACCGCAGAGGCGATTGCCCGTAAGGTGGGCATCGACCGCGTACTGGCGGAGGTCCTGCCGGAAGACAAGTCCAAGGAGATAAAAAAACTCCAGGATGAAGGGTATAAAGTGGCCATGGTGGGCGACGGGATCAACGACGCCCCCGCGCTTACACAGTCGGATGTTGGTATAGCCATCGGCGCCGGTACGGACGTGGCTATGGAATCGGCAAGGATCGTTCTGATGAAAAGCGACATCCTCGATGTGGTTAAGGCATACAAGCTAAGCGCGGCGACCTTGAGGAACATCAAAGAGAACCTATTCTGGGCATTCGCCTACAATACCACCGGCATCCCGATTGCGGCAGGCGTTCTTTACCCCTTCTTTGGTTTTCTTTTAAGCCCGGTAATAGCAGCGGCGGCAATGGCTCTTTCATCACTCTCGGTGGTTTCCAATGCCTTGAGGTTGAAAAGGGTGAAGTTATAACATCCTGGGCTTGGAGATAGGGGCAGTAGTTCATATTCTGTCTCAACACCTTATGACAGATGAGATGTCGTGTAAATACAAAACACAGAGAAAGGAGGAGAAAAGATGAGAAGACGCTTCATGATACCAAGAGTGGCACACTGCGGAGAAGGCCACTGAAGTCGGTCCCGGGCATGACCTTAAACTGCCCGCCAATAAAGACAGAGGAGGCATATCATTATGAGCAAAGACCCTGTATGCGGTATGGAAGTACATGATGAGCGCTTCTGCAGTACATATAAAGGGATGAAGTATTGCTTCTGCTCATCGAGTTGCATGAAAAAGTTCAAGGAGAACCCGTCCAGATACGTGGAAGCGGAGAAGTAGGAACGGCGTTGCTGAGGCATTTCTTGCATTTGGGCAGGGGGACCCAGTCTACGCTCATAATATTCTGACTGGCGGACTTCCGGGGGTGGTGCTGGCAGGGTAGATGCCGTTTTCCATCTATCAGATATGATTTCCCGTCCATGAGTTTTGAAATAAGGAGTTGACAAACCATGCAAAAAGATCCTGTATGCAGAATGGAGGTCAATGAAGACGAGGCTGTTGTTACAGAATATGACAGCAAGGTGATCTACTTTTGTTCAGAAGGTTGCAAAGATGCCTTTTTAAAAGAAAAGGCTTCAAAGCCTCCGCGTGCATCCTGTGATCTCATAATAGTAGGCGGCGGACCAGCCGGGCTGACTGCGGGTGTGTATGCCGCATCGCTTAAGGTAGACGCCTTCCTTATTACCAAAGATCTAGGTGGACAGGCTGTCGACAGCACGAAGATAAAGAACTATATGGGGTATGACTTTATAACCGGTCCAGAATTGATCGAGAAATTCAAATATCAGTTGATCCATTCACATTATATAGACCACTTGATAAGTGAGGTGGAAAAGATCGAACCTGCCGAAGGTGGATTCAACGTTACTACGGCGGAACTGAAAAAATATTTTGCTAAGACACTTATAATTGCGACCGGGATGACAAGGAGAAGGCTGAATGTAAAAGGCGAAGAGAAATTTCAGCGAAAGGGTATATTTTATGGACATATTCAGGATCTCTCCTTTGTTCATGGCGAAGACGTCGCAATCATTGGCGGAGGGAACTCGGCGCTGCAGATTGCAGAAAACCTTCATACTGTCGCAAAGAATATTCATATTATATCCGATGCCGCGCTCACTGCGGACGCCATGGCGATCGAACGTGTTAGTAAGTTTGAAAACCTGGAAAAGTATGAAGACTATAAGGTGCTTGAATTTATCGGAATGGAAACACTCGATCGTATTATTTTAAGGAAAAAGGGAGAAGAGAAGGTATCTGTGATTCCAGTAAAAGGCGCCTTTATAGCCATAGGGCTTCAGCCCAATACATCTTTAATTTCTGGCATTCTTGACCTTAATGAAAATGGAGAGGTGATAATAAATCCTGACTGTTCGACTGCTTATCCTGGAATATTTGCTACAGGAGATGTTACAAATGCTTTCGGAAAACGGATAATTATTGCCTCCGGTGAGGGAGCGAAGGCCGCCATGGCGGCAAGGCAGTATCTGCTGAACTTGTCGAAAGATTGATTATTATGGATCAGGAAAGCCGGCATTCTGGATATGGCAATATATGTGCCGCAGTGGCTGGCGATAAGACAAAACAAAGCGTGTATGACTGGTAAGAAAGTTATAAATTCCTTAAGAATGCTTCACGACCTGTCAAAGACGATAAACTCCACACTTAATATCTATGAGGTTGTGGAAATCGTCATGGAAAAGACATCGAGGCTCATGAGGACGGATAAGGTGCTTATACTGCTCCTGGACAGGGAAAAGAGTATTCTGACCGTCCACAGCTCTCTGGGTTTTGAAGAGGGAGAGTTACGTGTAAAACGTTTCCATGATGTCGAATCGTTCGACCACTGTATCGTACACAGGGGCACGGTGATAACCCTGAAGGAAATCCTGCCGGAGGAAGAGTACCGGGAGTTGACCGTAGACATGCCTTTTCTTGCAGAAATAGTTCTTGCTCCACTTGAGATTAAGGGAAGGGCTTACGGTCTCCTCGGAATATCAGGCGGCAAACGAAAATTCTCACAGGTAGAACTGGAGATACTCTGCTCGCTGGCTAGCCAGTCTGCCGTGGCAATGGAAAACGCCAATCTGTACAAGAGATTGCAGGATACCTTTCTGCATACGGCTGAAGCGCTGGCGGAGGCCGTCAACAGCCGCGATCCATACACAGGAGGACATGCAGGGAGGGTCATGGACTACTCACTCCATTTTGCTGATGCTCTTGATTTGTCTGAGGGGAAAAAAGAAGAATTGAAGCTTGCCGCACTCCTTCACGACATAGGCAAAATAGGCGTAGATGATGCCATATTGAGAAAAGGAGGAGTTCTCACTGAAAGGGAAGAGCTTTCGATGAGAAAACACCCTGAGATAGGGGCAAGGATACTGGGCTTTGTTAAAGAGATGCGGGAGGTGGTGCCTGGCGTGTGCTACCACCACGAACGGTTCGACGGGACCGGCTACCCGGAAGGACTTAAGGGAGAAGATATCCCGCTTTATGCCAGAATAGTAGCGATAGCCGACGCCTTCGATGCCCTGACAACCGACAGGCCCTACAGGAAGGCCATAGATAAGGAGGCAGCGATCGAAGAGTTGATTTTGGACGGAGGCGCACACTTCGACCCCTTTCTCGTAGATGCCTTCTGTAAAAGTGTTATCGGTGAATTCGGTGCAAAGGACTCCAAGCATGACCACTTACAGCGGCCGAGTGGAAAAAGATTATAAGAAAAGTCACGAATATCACCACTGCAAGAATAGACACTGAAAAAGCTTAATGAAAAGGAGAGGTTATGGAAAGCGGCCAACCAATATTAGGAGGCACATGGGCTATTACCATAATTATGGTGGTAATAGCCTCGTGGGTGGTTTTTAAGTATCTGGTCCCGAAGGGTTTTAAGGAGTGGGGGAATGTGGGGCTGATCCAGGCTTTTATTATTGCACTCTATGCCGAGATGTATGGTTTTCCTCTGACCATCTATCTCCTGACAACATTTTTGGGATTCGATATCCCATGGCTCCATGTAAACGGCCATCTGTGGGCGTCACTCTTTGGAGGAGGCACAGGGATGGCCATGCTGGAGATGATTGTGGGGTATGCCTTCGTTTTCCTCGGCCTCTCATTGATTGCCAGAGGGTGGAAGCAGATTTATGCGGCCAGAAAAGAGGAAAGGCTTGTGACAGACGGCATTTACGGGTATATAAGGCATCCCCAGTATACGGGCATATTTCTGGCTATCTTCGGACAGTTAATCCACTGGCCTACCATTCCGACCCTGGTATTGTTCCCGGCAATCTTCGTTGCCTACTACACCCTTGCCAGAAAAGAGGAGAAGATCATGATTGAAAGGTTTGGAGATGAATACAGAGACTATGTGAAGAGGGTGCCCATGTTTGTGCCGAAATGGGAGGAAAGCATAGAGGCTATATTTAAAAGAGAGAATTCAGCATAAGGGTTATAAAGAGAGATATCCAATTGAGTTCCGGTATTTATATGAATCTTGCCCTGCCGGAGGAGACCACGGCCTTCATGAGAGATCTTCAAGCAAGGGATGGAGAAGGTGTTTGCGCCACTCTATAGGCGCCGAGCTTTCCGCCATTCAGTGGTTGAAAAAAGTCATGGGCAGTGAAATCTGCAAATGTATGGGGGCGTCTAAATCTCAGCATACTGCTGCGATGGAAACGGAAGAATCTGCTTGTGCGCCTCATTTAACCGAGGGACGCGAGCCTTTCATCCTGTTCACCGAGGGGGATGTGCTCTATAATGAGATGTTGTCGTCTATTGCGTCGTCGCAACGCAGCATCAGACTGGAGAGTTTCATCTTCGCAGATGACGAGGTGGGATGGCGTTTTGCTAAAGCTCTGGCCGAAAGTGTTCGAGCAGGGGTTGAGGTCAACCTGCTTATCGATGCCGCCGGTTCTCTCTTCTGGGGTTCCCGCTCCATGGAAAGGTATCTGCATGAACACGGCGCGCATATACGATGGTTCCATCGTTGGAACTGGCGTGTTCCCATGCGTTATAACAGGCGCGACCATCGCAAGCTGCTGGTGGTGGATGAAGAACAGCTCTTTCTGGGTGGGTTTAACATTCACAGAAAAAGCTCCCGTGCCATATTTGGGGAGAGGCGCTGGCGCGATACCCATGTGCGCATCTCAGGTGGCCTTGCTGTCGAGGCTGCGCGCATGTTTGATGACTTTTGGGATGGGAAGCGTGATTGGCTGTTGAAAAAAGCTCCGGCTGTCAGCGCTCTGGTGCCAAACCATACTCGTGCTTGCCGGCGGACCCTGCACTGCCTTTATGTGGACAGTTTCCGTAGAGCCGTATCATCGGTATATCTTACAACCCCCTATTTTGTGCCGGATCATCGCACACAGCGTGAGCTAAGTGATGCCGCAGGGCGCGGTGTTGATGTGCGCTTGTTGGTGCCGCAAAAGAGCGATGTATGGCTGGCCAGACCGGCCGCGCAGGCTGCCTACGCTAATTTGTTGAAGGCAGGCGTGCGTATCTATGAATATCTTCCCAGGATGTTGCATGCCAAAACGGCCGTGGTTGACGGTAAGTGGGCGACATTAGGAACTGCGAACCTGGATTACCGCAGTTTTTTTGTTAACTATGAGCTGAACCTGGTGACACGGGACAGGGATATTTGCAGCGGGCTTAATGC
>WGFD01000102.1 GCA_015492395.1 Deltaproteobacteria bacterium
GAGCGGAAGCAAGGAGACTCAAAGACTTCAAGCGCGCGGATGGTATAAGAGAAACTCTGTACAGAAAAGGTGTTATCCTGGAAGACACTACTGAAGGCACCGTCTGGACGGTCAAGGACTAGCCGGCCTTGTCCCTCTCCAGTATTGGATATGCAATGTTGGTTATATAAGAATTTATCCTCTTCAGGTTAGTCAGGATGTCGAGGTGTATGGCACTCGTATCTATAGACTCTGCAAGTCCTCTGTGAAGACGGTATATGTGGGCCTGACGCATCTTCTTTTCGACCCCAGCCAACCTTTCCTTGTGATCGAGCAACCTATGAGCGCACTCGGCGTCACCACTCGCAAATATAGTTATCCCAAGCTTGAAATTTTCCATCACCATTCTATGTAACTCGACTATCTCCTTGATACCCTCTCGGGAGAATGAGAGGTGATATCTCATCTTCTTCTTTGCAAGTTCCATAAGGTTCTTGTCTATCACGTCACCGATATTCTCCATATTATTAGTGAAGGTGATGATCTCCATCTCTCTTCCGGCCTGCTCTTCACTAAGACTTTCTTTAGACAACTTCGTGAGGTATAGTTTTATTTCTCTATCCAGAAGGTCTACATCGTCATCCATATCCTGAAGCCTTTCCAGTAGTGCCATGTCATTCCTTCTGAATACCTCTATAGAGCGCCCAAGCATCTCCTGAACTATGTCCGCAAGCCTCAAGGCCTCCCTTGTGGCTTGCCCCA
The DNA here is from genome assembly GCA_015492395.1 of Deltaproteobacteria bacterium. Taxonomy (GTDB): domain Bacteria; phylum Desulfobacterota; class GWC2-55-46; order S146-70; family S146-70; genus S146-70. The sequence continues at coordinate 742 of WGFD01000102.1, forward strand.
ATGCAAGCGGCGCTGATGAAAGAACAAGATTGTCCAGGTACTTGGGCCCGAACTTCTTGACACCCTCCCTGTCCGGCATAAGGTATTCGACCAGTCTTGTGAATAGCCCTACGAACGGCAGGAAGGTAACGGCTATACCTATATTGAAGTAGGTATGCGCAAAGGCAACCTGGCGTGGCAGATCACCGCTCGTCATACTCACCAGGTCTGCGAAGTATGATAAGAACGGTAACACAATCACGACACCGATTATTTTAAAGAGTATATGGGCAAGGGCGACCCTCTTTGCCTCGATTGCCGCGCCTATGCTTGATGTTACTGCGCTTACACATGTGCCTATATTGGCACCTAGAACTATCGGGATTACACCGTCCAGTGTGAGTAAACCACCGTAGGCCGCCGTTACAGCCAGCCCCAGCGTAGCTGCGCTGCTGTGGAAGAGCGCCGTAAATAGCGCCGACACTAGTATGCCGGCAAGAGGGTCCTGACTAAATCTTCCAAGTACTCCCCTCAAGACCGGATCCCCAGTTAACGGAGAAAAGGTATCCACCAGGACCTTCAAAGCCAGTAGTATAAAGCCAAAACCCTGCATGGCCTGTCCTGCATGCTGAAAAGAACCTCTCCTGCTTACCAGTCTTATGAAAACCCCTATCCCTATAATGGGCATCGCATAGTCGTATATATTAAATGTGATTATCTGCACGGTCAAGGTTGTGCCTATATCGGCCCCGAGTATCACACCCATGGTCTCTTTCAAACCCAGAAGGCCGGCGCCAACAAACCCTACCAGCATTACCGTAGTCGCACTGGAGCTCTGCAGCAGTGCGGTAGCCACCGCACCGACTATCAGACCCTTTATCCGGTTATTCGTGGTGGAAAAGAGGAATACCCTGAGCCTGCTTCCGGCGGCCTTTTGGAGCCCTTCACCGATGGTCCTCATGCCATACAGGAGGAGCAGGACACCGCCAAACAAAGTTAATAGAGTCATCGACAGCATTTAAAACATATTATAACACAGGAAGGACCGGTAATGATGATTACGGCAGGGATATCCGGCTAAAGCTCTACCCAGCAAGCTGCGGGGAATGCTTTCGCGATGCACGTTCAATGGAGGAGTAGCGGCAATGACAAGAGCAGCCGCTTGAAGTTACCATCTGTCATGGTGGATTATGTCATTAAACGGCTTTCTGTTTTTCTCTTCCCTCTTCAACGGGGTTTTGGGATAACCCATTGTGATCAGTCCCACTACCTCCATACTGTCAGGTATGCCAAGGATGCTCTTGACGGCATCGGGATCCATGGAGGCTATCCAGCACGTCCCTATTCCTTCCGCTGTGGCGGCAGCTATCATCTCCGTCAAAGCGATGGCAACATCGACCCAGGCATAGTTTACACCATCGTATTTTCTTACCCACGCCTTTTCGGGCTCGGCGCAGGCAACCAGGATAACAGGTGCCTTCTTGAATCCGTCCCGTGTCAGCACCTCATTGAAACTGGTTCTACCTTCATTCCGGACAAGTATAAAATGCCACGGTTGACAGTTGGCCGCACTCTGTGCACGCCTCAACCTCTCCAGCACCCTATCCAGTTTTTCAGGCTCTATATCTCTCTCATCGAACTCCCTCACACTCCTCCTCCTGTCGAAGAGTTCGTAGAATATCCTCAGTCTTTCATCCATACAAAACCCCTTTATTCTGGAAGCATCTACATGGAGACAATCGCCCGCAACCCGTTACAACAGGGCGTCCACAAACTCTTTGGCATCGAAGTCTCTCAGATCCTCTACCCCCTCCCCGACGCCTATGAAACGGAGAGGAAGCCCGAACTCCTTCGCTACAGCTACGATTATCCCGCCCTTCGCGGTACCATCCAGCTTGGTCAAGGCTATACCTGAAACGTCGATTGCTTCATTAAACATACGTGTCTGGTTGATGGCATTCTGGCCAGTAGAGGCATCGAGGACAAGGAGTTTTTCATGAGGGGCCCTCGGCAATTCCCGCTCAACCACCCTCTTGATCTTCTTCAATTCCTCCATCAGGTTAACCTTGGTATGGAGCCTCCCCGCCGTATCCAGTATCAGTACATCCGCCCTCCTGGCCATAGCCGCACGCACGGCGTCGAACGCTACCGCGCCCGGGTCACTGCCCTCCTTCTGACGTATGACCTCACACTGCGCCCTTTCTCCCCAGGCTGCAAGCTGTTCAACAGCTGCAGCCCTGAATGTATCACAGGCGCCGAGTATCACCTTTTTGCTCTCACGTTTATACCTGGAAGCCAACTTTCCGATAGTGGTGGTCTTGCCAACACCATTGACACCGAGAACCATTATCACGAATGGAACACCGCGCGGCTCCAGAGGGCTTTGGCACTCCTTGAGTATATCATAGACGGCCTCCTTGATGTGTCGCCTCAGTACCTCTGGGTCCTTTGTCCACACCGAATTCCTTACGACATCGACTACCTCCATCGATGCCTGAACACCCATGTCGGAGGTAATAAGCGACTCTTCCAGCATCTCAAGTTGATCCTCTTTTGATATCTCAGGATTACAGACATCGTCTATCTTGTACTTAAGGTAATTACTTGAGTTGGCAATCTTGGACTTGAGTTTGGAAAAGATACCCCGCATGTACCGTTACATAACACAAAAAGCCTATTATTAAAAGGCAAAAGTTAAGTTACGCGTCCCCCACTTACCAACCACTCTATCCACGGACACAAGCCATTCCTCTTCAACCGATACCCCCCATACACAGCTCCGTAAGCACTCCACCCCCGCCATCCAGCGGGCAGTCTTCTATCATTCCAAATGTACAGGACATAAACGGTTCGTTACATTGCAGCGCTCTGCCAGAAACAGGATCACCCAGGGAATACAGCTCCTCTTCACTTCTCAATATATGGGAAGAGATGATATCGTCCGTATTAAAATAGGTCGGCATCAGCGGCGCGGCATCTATTGTCAGATATCTCTCGATAATACCTCGCTGCTTCGTAATGGAGCGGCTCTTCAGGTCTGCCATATAAGAGTATACGCCTGGGCTATTGCCAACCGCAGTATGCATTGAATCTCGTAATAATGAAGATAAGTCTCGGATCAAACAACACCGGACGGACAATATTCTAAACAAAAGGGAAAGAAATTACAAACTAAATCCTGCAAGCGATTGTAAACATATTGCAGTGTAAAGTCGGAAAAGGTAGAATCTCCAACAGGTTAACCAGCAAGAAAACCCAAAAAGGAGACTCACCTTTTCCATGAAAAAAATAACACATTCGAGAAAGAAAAAACAGCCGAA
>WGFD01000103.1 GCA_015492395.1 Deltaproteobacteria bacterium
ATGTCAGGGAGGCGAAGGTGAAGGAACTTAAGAATTCCATAGAGAGCGGCACATACAGCGTCAGGGGCGAGAAGATTGCCGGGGAGATGATAAAGAAGTCATTGATAGACAAATTCCTGTAGGATATTTATGGTTAAACGGCTAATTGAGGTACTGGAGCAGGAGGTGGAATTATATGAGGAACTTCTCCATCTCTTGCAGGAGGAGAAGAGGTTTTTATCGGTGCGAAAGCGGGAAGAGTTACACCTGATTGCCAATAAGATCGAGACCCTAGTATTCAAGGTGAAGGGCATAGAGGGTGTAAGGAACGGTGTGGTGGGGATGTTGGCCAAGTCATACGGCCTCGATGCCGAAGAGTCCGGACGGGCGTCTAAAGTGAACCTGTCGATGTTGATTAATTCTGTTGAGGTCTTTTACAGGCCCAGATTGAAGGTGCTCCAATCAAATCTCCTCTCACTTTTAGACGGCATCGGAGAACTTAACAGGGGAAACAGCCGGGTCATTAGCCGGAGTATCGAGAATATAAGGACGGCTTTTCTATTTTTAAGGGAACTCTCCATGATAGACACATACAGTCCATCAGGAAAGGTGAACGGCATGCCGGCTAAAGGGGCTTGACACTATGGGCCTATCAGGTATACTCGATCTTTCAAAGACAGCACTTCTTGCCGCTCAGTTTTCCATGCGAACTGCCTCCCACAACATAGCCAATGCGAGCAACCCTAACTATACTCGTCAGAGGGTGATACTCTCCGCCGGAGTCCCCATCACCATAGGCGGGAACTCTGTCGGTACAGGTGTCAGGGCAACGGATATAGAGAGGGTATATGACAGTTTCCTTGGCTTGCAGATAGTGGATGCCAACGAGACGATGGGAAGATACGATGCCTTGGAGGGCGCGCTCAGCAGGCTTGAGGGCATCTTCAACGATTCCCAGGGTCTTGGCCTGGGAGACGCCTTGAATGACCTGTTTTCTTCCCTGCAGGATGTCTCCAATGACCCTTCCAGCTACTCGGCCAGGACCGTTCTGCTGAGTAAGGCCCGGACCCTTGCGGACAGGATAAACGATCTGGATGACAGAACCAGGAAGGAGATCGAAAATCTGGACAAGCAGATAAAGGGCAGAGTGGATGAGATAAACAGTATAAGCACTCGTATCGCTAGTCTTAATGAGAAGATACAACTGTCTGAAGCTGGAGGAGAGACGGCGAATGACTTGAGGGACGAGAGGGAGGGACTTATCCGGGAGTTGTCGGGTAAGATCGATATAACTGTACTGGAGGGTGGAGACGGACAGGTGACCATACTTGCAGCAGGTGGCAACTCCATTGTGGCGGGCAATAGCACCACCAAGCTTAGTGTCAGCAAAGATCCGGACAACAACAACTACTACGATGTCCTGCTGGGCAGCCGTAATATAACGGATGATATCTCCTCCGGCAGCCTGAAAGGCTTGCTTGATGCCAGGGATGTCAACTTCCAGGATACATTGAACAGGCTTGAGACCCTTGCCGCCTCGATTACGAAGGAGTTCAACGTGATCCACAGGGCTGGATACGGCCTTGACAGTTCTACTGGTAATGATTTCTTTACGGCCCTCTCTCCAAGCGTTACTGCCAAAAGCACCAACACCGGTGGAGCGGCGGCTACTGTTAGCATACAGACACTTTCCAGCCTCACTCTTGATGAATATGAGATAAGGTTTAGCAGCGCTACAACCTTCAGTGTGGTGAATGCTACCGATGGAACGGTAGTCTCTTCAGGCAACAGCTATACATCGGGGGCGAATATAGACTTTGACGGCATCAGGGTAGTGGTGACCGACGGCAGTACCGGTCCGCAGCCTGGCGACGTGTTCAAGGTAAGTGTGACCGATGGGGCTGCGCAGAACTTCGGTGTTTCACTCACCGCCGCCAATAAGTTCGCTGCCGCCGCCAATTCATCCGGCGTCCCGGGGGACAATACCAATGTACTGTCGATGATAAACCTCGAAGATACAAATGTCCTATCGAATAGCGGGGCTACATTCAGTGCTTACTATTCCAGCTTGATCTCTGATATAGGTATGGCCTCCGGCGAGGCGGCCGTCAACAGAGGGGCCCAGGAGATAGTGCTGGAGGAGCTTAACAGATATCGTTCTTCCGTCTCAGGTGTCTCTCTCGATGAGGAGGCTACCAATCTGCTCAAATACCAGTATGCCTATGAGGCGGCCGCCAAGGTGATAACGGTGGTTGACTCCATGATGGAAACGATTATAAATCTGAGGTGAAGTATGCGCGTAACCAACAATATGCTCTTCGACTTGTTGACCAACGAACTCTTAAGGTCCAATGAGCGGCTGCTCGGCACCTACGAGACTCTCTCTTCGGGAAAGAAGGTGAACAGGCCGTCCGACGACCCTGTTGCCGCCTCCGGGATATTGGATTACAAAAAGATATTGGCAAATCTGGACCAGTATAAGCGTAATATCCAGTTTGCGGAGGAGTATCTTGCCAATACCGAGACCGCCCTCTCGGAGGTCACCAATACCCTTTCCAGACTGAGGGAGCTGGCGGTAGAACAGGCCTCCGATTCAGCCACCGCGGAGACAAGGTTGAATGCCTCATATGAGGTGGATACCCTCTTCAACGGGTTGATAGCGGCCGGCAATACAAGGTTCGGAGACAGGTATCTCTTTTCGGGATACCTTACGACGACACAGCCGTTCGACACAAGCGGCACCTATTCCGGTGATAATAATGAGAGTACGCTGAAGATCGGTCAAGGCATTACATTTACATACGGCATCACAGGCAACAAGATCTTCAAGGGGGTCGGTACTACAGGGGGTGTGGATATATACACTATCGTCCAGAACTTCAGCACGGCCCTTCAGGCTAACAATGAGACCAACATTCAGGCCGCCATCGCCACACTGGACAGTTCCATATCACAGATAAATGATATAGTCGCTGAGCTTGGGGCGCGGCTGAATAGGCTGGAGTCCCAGAAGGAGGTTATCGGCGGATTCCGAGTAGAGGCGGAAATCATACTCTCGGGGATGGAGGATGCTGATATGACGGATGTATCTATAGAACTTGCAATGAACCAGACGTCACTTGAGGCCCTTCAGCTTGCAACCTCAAAGGTGCTCGAATTGAATATATTCCGCTTTATCCGTTAGTTATCCAATCAAGATAACAGTATCTTACGCCAAGGAGGGCGCCATGCTGGTTTTGACAAGGAAGTCGGGTGAAGGCATAAGGATCGGTGATGATGTACGTATAGTAGTGGTGGGGCTCGACGATAACCAGGTAAGGCTGGGGATAGAGGCGCCGCAGGAACTGTCCGTTCACAGGGATGAAGTATACGACAGGATAAAGGATGAGAATATAAAGGCCTCCATGATAAGGGTGGATGTCTTGAAGAGGGTAAAAGAGATCTGGAAAAAGGGAGACTCTGAGGGATGAGGTCAAGAGTCTTTGTACTGGTAGGGATGAATGAAGGGTGACCAGCGACATTTTTATGCCGCCGGCGCGAAGGGTATGCCGTTGGTATCTGTAAGTACGGATGAAGAGAGGCATGCCCGCAATAGTGCGGTGGTCAAGTTCGACTCCATTCACTTCGGCCGGCTGGAGGTAGCCGAGGATAAGGTGATAGTCTTTGCTTCCGGGCTACTGGGTTTGCCGGTGGCCAAGAGGTTTGTCATGCTCGACGAGAAGGAAGATGCGCCGTTCCTATGGCTACAGTCCGTGGACGAACCCGCCCTCGCCTTTATTATAATGGACCCTCTGGTCATTAAGGGTGATTACAAAATAAACCTCAAACGTCACGATGTGTCGGACCTCGGTGAGCCGAAGGAAGATGACCTTGTTGTACTTGTGATCCTCACGGCGCATGATGGAGACGATATACGGATGACGGCAAACCTCAAGGCTCCGCTGATCATAAATACCTCCACAATGAAGGGAAAACAGATAGTCTTGCAGGATGATGGATATCAAATACAGTATCCCGTCTTTTAGCATCCGATCCTTCCGTCCCGGCTACTGCCGCCGGATAATAAAAAGGCTAAAGTTTCGTTGATCACACCCGATATATAAGTTGTGTAGTGAAACAATTTGCATGCAGGGAGGTGGTCATATACGATGTGATGTTCAAGTGCGCAGAGCGCATCGGTTGGAGGGTTGATTAGGGTCTGCCCGGCAAAAAACCCAACACGGCAAGGGCATGGACGCCCAACAAAATCAAGGAGGATAGTACTATGGGACTAGTAGTCAACACAAACATCTCGGCACTGATCGCACAGAGGAATGTAAATAAGGCTAATAACAAGCTTTCCATGTCCGTAGAGAGGCTGTCTTCGGGTCTCAGGATCAACAGGGCGATGGATGATGCCGCCGGCCTCGCCATCAGTGAGAAGTTAAAGGCCCATACCCGTTCGATATATGCCGCGATAAGGAACGGCAATGAGGGTATCAATATGCTCCAGGTGGCGGATGGCTCCCTGAAGGAGATCGGAGATATCCTTCAGAGGATGAGGGAGTTGGCGGAACAGGCGGCGAATAGCACGCTCGGCACCAGTGAGAGGAACTCACTGGATGCAGAATACCAGCAGTTGAAAAATGAGATCGACAGGATCTCGGATGCCACCGAGTACAACGGCCAGAAGCTCATTGACGGCAGCATTTCCGCAAGCGCGAATGCCCTAAGTTTCCAGATAGGCTTCCAGAATGTCGCAGCGAACGACAGGGTGTCACTCTCTATAGCCGATGCGGCTTCAAGCACTCTCACGATCAATACCGGCAATGTCGCGGCAATCAGCACTGCGGCTCTTGCGCAGTCTTCCTTAACACAGGTCGACAGCGCCATATCGCTGATAGCCACCAGGAGGGGTGATATAGGAGCCGTACAGAGCCGTATGAGTTCGGCGATCTCCAATCTGTCGGCTACTGCGGTAAACTATGAGTCAGCCATATCCAGTATAACAGATGTCGACTTTGCCTTTGAGACCGCGCAATTCACGAAGAACCAGATCTTGTCGCAGGCTGCGGTGTCGGTCTTGGCGCAAGCCAATATCTTTCCTCAGCAGGCTCTCGCTCTACTGAGCTAAATGGTTTGAGGGGGTAAATAACGGGGTTGCCATCCATGACGGCAACCCCGTTAAAAGAGAGATTTTGCAATGCCTATAGAAGCTGTTAAAGAGATGGGTATAGTGGTTAAGGAGTCGTTTGATATTCGGCAGTCGCGTGACAGAAGAACCGATTCCTCCGCGCCGATGAAGTGGAATGCTTCTGAAAAGGTAGAAAAGAATGGCGATGTTAAGGCGGAAGGAGATGATCTGGAAGTGGTTGTGAGCGAGGTCATGGATGAACTTAAAAAGAGATTCCAGCGTGACGTAAAGATGACTGTGGACAGGGACACCGATAAGGTAGTTATAAAGATTTTCGATACGGAGAATGATAAGCTGATAAAGCAGATGCCGCCGGAGGAGATCCTGGAGGCGTCGAAAAGACTAGATGAACTCGAAGGCATACTCTTCAATGAGGAGGTCTGAGGATGTCCAACTTTACGGTAAGCGGCCTGTCCAGCGGTATAGATTACGCGGCACTGATCGAGCAACTCGTTACCATAAGGAGGCAGAGAAATCTTCAGCCTCTGCAGGATAAGAAGAGTACCTACCAGTCCAAGCTCACCGAGTACGGCACGCTGGAGTCAAAGCTTAAGAGCATGGAGTCGGCCGCTGATGCCCTCAGAAAGTCCTCTACATTCGATGTAAAGAAGGCGGAGGTCCAAGATGATACAATCTTTACGGCCTCTGCATCCAGCGGCGCTTTGACCGGGAACTATGTCATATCCGACATAACCGCCCTGGCGCAGGCCCACAAGATTACCAATGTAGACGCCAAGAGTCTAGCGTACAAGCACACCACCACAGCGCTTGCGAATGGCAACACATTGCACTTTCCGGCAACTTGATCTCAGACGACTGTGACCGCGACATAGAATTTGACCCTCGAAGAGCTGGTTACAGAGATCAATAATGCGGCCGGCGGAGTGACCGCTACGATCATAAACGACGGTGACGCCACTAACCCCTATCGCATAGTGCTTACAAGCGACACTACGGGTTCTTCCGGCGGTATAACCATTGATCAGGACCAGTCGGTACTCGATCTTGACAACAGCTCCGGTACAGGAGGAACTACGACCTTGCAGACCGCACAGGACGCTTCGTTTAAAGTGGACGGTCTGTCCATTACCAAGAGTTCTAATACTGTTACGGACGTTCTTGAGGGTGTGACATTCACCCTCAAGAAGGCCGCCGGGACGGGCAATTCATATACACTTACTGTCAGCAACGACACTGATGCCATCAAGAGCAATATAAAGACCATGATAGATGCTTATAATGAGATCATTAATCACATAAACAGTAATAGTGGATACGATACGGAACAGAACAAAGGCCAGCCCCTCTTTAATGAAAGTCTTACGCGTTCCGTGAAGAGAAGACTCAGCGCGGTCATTACGGCAGGTATTTCGGGGCTCTCCCCTGACACCAAGGCCCTTTCTCAAGTAGGGGTCGAGACCGGCAAGGACGGCACCTTGACCCTTGATGAGAGTGTCCTTTCCAGCAAGTTGACTTCCGATTTTGCCGATGTAAGAGCGCTCTTTATCGACGACTCCGAGACTTCCATAGAGGGTGTGGCCAAGAAGCTTTACGATGAGTTGGACGATATTACCGACTTTTCGGACGGTTCTGTGACTATCAGGAAGAAAGGCATCCAGAAAGTCATAGACAGGTACACGGCGGAAATTATAGATGTCGAACAGGAGATCGAAGACTATGAGCAGGACCTGAAGGTAAGGTTCGCCGCCCTCGAGTCGCTCTTAAGCGTTATGAGCAGTCAGAGCAGTTATCTTCTGTCAATATAAGGGATCTGATCGACAGGGTGGTTGACTAAAGATGAAGGGAGAAGGATATGTTGCAGGCAGGCCGGTATAAGCAGACCGAGATTATTACGGCGGACAGAACTAGGATAGTCATAATGCTCTATGAAGGCGCCGGCAACTTTCTGGAGATCGGACGCGACAAGATGGTTGCAAATGATATCCCGGGCAAGGCCCTCTATCTGGACAAGGCTACAGCCGTCATATCGGAGTTGATATGTTCCCTTGATATGGAGTCGGGCGGAGAGATAGCCAGGAATCTGCGCAGGCTGTATGATTTCATGATATCTCAGATAGCCGAGGCCAATATGAGGAACGAGCGGGAACCTGTAGATGTTGTGCTGAAACTTCTGGAAACGCTAAGAGAAGGATGGGAAGAGGTGTTAAGGCAAGAATCCGCCGTATTAGCCGCCACATCGGAGCCTAACGAGAATGCTTCCCGCGTATAGCCATAGGAAAGAAAATAGCTACCCAGGACTTCCATTGAAACGTCTTGATATATGCAGGGAACTCCTCAGTATTACGGAACGGATCAGAGACATGGCAGTCTCACAAGAGTTCGACAGGCTTGCGGCCCTGCTCGAGGAACGTCAGACATTGATAACAAAAATTCAAAATTTTGACGCTGAGTTCCATGACAAATCCGGAGAGCCGGATAGCAAGGAAAGAAAAGAGTCTCTAGAGATATTAGAAAGAATGAAGAAGGCGGATAGAGATGCACGGTTGAGAGTGGCATGCGAGTTGAGCGACTTAACTGAAGAGTTGAAAAAGATCAAAGATAGGAAGACGGCGATAAAACACTACAGAGCAGCACTGTCCGGATAAGTGTGAAAAACTCAAAGCATAACCAGATATGCCATAACAACTGCAAAGTAAATCCTACCGATAATTACGCCTGAATAAATTGTCGATTCAACCCTCCCGCCAGCGCGTCGGCCTGTGGCCGTAAAGACAGCCGGAGAGAGGCTGCTTGGTTTTTTAAAAGTGGAACGATATGCCGACCGCTATCATTCTCTGACTCATCAGCCTCAGGAAGATCTCAAAAAACACACTTGGTACGAATGTTGCTTGGTTCATCAGGTAGCTAAAATCGATGAAATACAACTAAAGGCCGGAAGCTTTGCCGGATCCTATAGGGTGTTGCCCGTCTTGTATTTCGGCGATTAGTCTACTAAGCGTACGCCTTCATCTCTCTACAGTCTAGAGATGACAGATGTGGGGATTGATAGTAGTGATTATAAGCAGAACACCTTTCAGGATATCATTCTTCGGTGGCGGAACTGATTTTCCCGTTTGGTACAAGAAAAACGGGGGTGCGGTCTTATCAACCACGATAAATAAATACTGTTATATAAGTTGCAGAAAGCTTCCGCCGTTCTTTGAGCATACGCATAGAATTGTTTATTCTAAATATGAGCATGTCAATGATGTTAATGAAATAGTTCACCCTGCCGTAAGAGAAGTGTTCAGGTTTATGGATATAAAAGAAGGTGTGGAAGTGCACTATGACGGTGATCTGCCGGCAGGGACTGGAGTTGCTTCAAGTTCGGCGTTCACCGTTGGATTGCTGCATGCATTCTATGCGCTTAAAGGTAAGATGGTGAGCAAGAAGAAGCTCGCGCTTGATGCCATTCACATTGAGCAGAATATGATTAAGGAGAATGTTGGTTCTCAGGACC